>JBDQKN010000081.1:0-8246 GCA_040263235.1 Ilumatobacteraceae bacterium | reverse complement strand
CCTGGACGATGTCTGAGCAGTGCTCCCACGAGCTGGCGAGATCGGGGTCGGGAACCCCAAGGAACTCGTAGTCGTCATCGCAGAGCGCGCTGAACCAGGCCACCTCGACGGGGGCGGGTGAAACGGTCATGGCAGTGGTCTCCCTTCAGATGCCTGAACGATTGCATAGACGTCGGCCCGGTCGAGGCGGATCGATGTGGCCGACTTGGCCTCGGAGATGCGCTCAGGGCGCTGGGTTCCGATGATCACGATCGGGCGTGCTGGGTGCGCAAGAGCGAAGGCGAGTGCCACCGCGGCCCGGTCGGTCGATTCGCGAGTAGCAATTTCGTCGAGCACTGCGACGAGTTCAGCGGGGACTCCCGAGCCGGTAGCCAGTCGGCCTCCGGCAAGTGGGCTCCATGCGAGCGGCACGATCCCGGAACGCATACAGAGGTCCATGGTGCCATCACGCATTGGCGTCAATTCAGCGGCTGAGAACTCGGGTTGGGTGCTCACGATCGGAAACGGGAGGTGCGCAGCGAGAGCCTCAGTCTGAGCGACCGTGTGGTTCGACACGCCGACCTCACGGATCTTGCCTTCATTGCGGAGTGCCGACAGCGTGTCGGCGACATCGGCGGGATGGGTGAACATGTCTGGTCGGTGGATTTGATACAGGTCGATCGTCTCAACACCGAGGCGCCGAAGGGAGTCCTCGCAGGCCGAACGCAGTCCGTCAGGAGACGAGTCGTAGGGAACTGGTGGCCGAATGCCGCCCTTGGTGGCGAGCACCATCCGGTCCCGCAGACTCGGCGTTGAAGCCAGCACCTCGCCGAGAGCGCTCTCGACGCTGCCGAAGCCGGTTCCGTTCCAATCGAGGCCGTAGACATCGGCGGTGTCGATCAGGTTGAGTCCGTGGTCGAGCGCTGACTCGACTAGTGCGCGCCGACGTTCGAGATCGGCATCGGTGAACCGCCACATGCCAAAGGCGATCGGGCCAACCTCGCCAAGCGAACCAAGCATTCGTGGTGTGGGATCAACAAGTGTCATGGATTCTCCTCTGAAGCGGACCGGGCAGTGGCTGTGGTGTCGCGGGTGATCAGTCTCACCTCATGACAGACGTGTTCGATGGGCCCAGTCTCGTCGCTGGCGAGACGATTGATGAGCAACCGAGCCGCAGCAGCGCCGTGGCTCGTCACATCCTGGGCCACGGTGGTGAGGCCGATAACGCTTGCCATCTCATGATCGTCAACACCGATGATCGAGAGTTCGTCAGGGACTCTGATCCCAAGCGCCCGAGCCGACTGGTACACCCCGAACGCCATTTCATCGCTGAGTGCGAAGACCGCGGGTGGCGGGCCGGAACGCTCGAGTAGCGATGTTGCTGCTGCTGCTCCACCATCGACGATGAATCCACCCGATACGACCAAGGCGGGATCGAGCGCAAGTCCGGCCTCTGCAAGGGTGCTGGTACAGCCGGCCAGACGCAGACGCGGGACAGCGAATCTGAAGGGGTCGAGTCGGTCGTCGGTCATCGCCCCGACGACCGAGATGCGAGTATGGCCAAGCCCGAGGAGGTGTCGGGTGGCAAGTTCGCCAACCATGCGGTCATCGATGCCGACGGTCGGGAACCCGCCGGAGGCCGCTCCGATCGAGACGACCTCGATGCCAATGGCGTGGAATCGATCGACGTGTGAGTCGGCGAGGGCATAGTCGACGAAGATCAGTCCGTCGACGCGACGCCGTAAACGCGCCGAATCATCAGCCAACTGATCGAGATGGTCGTGGGATGCCGCCGACATGACGATGAGGTCGTGGCCCTCGGTGGCACAGATCGCCTCGATTCCAGCGACGACCTGGGCGAAGTACCACCCGCTGAGGAGAGGGACGACCACACCGATGGTGCGGGTACGTCCTGAGGCGAGCCGGGTTGCGGCGGGATCGGCGTGGTAGTTGAGTTGTCGTGCTGCTTCGAGCACTGCTTGTCGCGTCGACTGAGCAACATTGGGCAAGCCTCGTAGGGCTCGACTGACCGTGGCTACGGACACGCCTGCAGCAGCGGCGACATCGTCGATCGTCGGACGGTCGCTGTGAGAGCGCTGCGGCATCCCCCCAGCCTACGGAAAACGATGTATGCGCTTACATCAACGTTCGGCCCTAGCCACGTCGGGTTGCTGGCCATAGGGTCGTCACATGGGCACCTCCTCGGTTTCTGACCGCGCCCAGATGGTGAAGCGGGCGATCCGACTGATCGACCTCACCGATCTGGCCGATGACAGTTCCGCTGAGGCGGTGGAAGCACTCTGCGCGGAGGCGGTCGCCCAACACACAGCGGCTGTGTGTATCTGGCCTGAATTCGTCGCCACCGCAGCGCGAACGTTGAATGGTTCAGGGGTGATGATCGCAACAGTTGTCAACTTCCCATCCGGCGAAGAGCGTGCACCCGCTGTCTCAGCGGCTGCAGCGCGTGCAGTTGCCGATGGTGCAGATGAGATCGACGTCGTTCTGCCTTGGAGAGCGTGGATGGAGGGGCAGACACAGCGCGCCGCAGATGTTCTCGATGCCGTGAGGGCCGCTGTTCCTCCGCCGATCGTCGTGAAGGTGATCATCGAGTCAGGGGAACTCGGCAGTCCTGTCGTGGTTGGCGATGCAGCGAGATTTGCGATCGCGCACGGAGCGGATTTCGTGAAAACCTCAACCGGCAAGACCGCTCTGTCGGCGACGCCAGAGGCGGTGTCGGCAATTCTCGATGCCGTGTCGGCGTCTGATCGCCCGGTGGGGGTGAAGGCCTCCGGCGGGATTCGAAAAGTCGACCAAGCGCTGAAATACCTCGAACAGGTCGACGCCTCGATGGGCGAGGGGTGGGCCACCCCTGGAACCTTTCGGTTTGGAGCGAGCGGCCTGCTCGCAGCGCTCGTCGAGGAGCAATCAGCCTTGCTTGACCCACTTCGATGAACTGGTGACATCCTCGACGTCGCCACCGGCTTCAGCCCAGCCGTTGAAGCCAACTGTGAGATGGGCAACGTTGGTGTATCCGATGTCGTTGAGCACAGCAGTGGCGAGCGCAGAACGCTGACCGCCGGCGCAGTACAAGACGTAGCGGTCATCGAACTGGAACTGGGATCGGTAGTAGGGACTCTCAGGGTCAAACCAGAACTCGAGCATCCCTCGGGGCGTGGAGACGGCTCCAGGAACAGAACCCTTTTCAAGGCGTTCACGGAAGTCGCGGATATCGATAACGGTGCAGGTTCCAGCCGAGATCTCGGCTTCTAGTTGCTCGACCGAGAGTTCTTCGATTCGAGCCTTTGCCTCTCGGACCATGTCGTTGACGGAGCGCCTCATGAACGCCGACGGTAGCAAGGTGCAGATCGGTGGCACGAGGTGCGCAGTGGTGAGCGTCTGTCGCAGACTCTGGTCATGACAGAGATCGCAGGAGCTCGGGCGCTCGTCATCGGTGGGACCGGTGGCCTCGGGCGGGAACTGGTGGGTTTATTGGTGTCCGAAGGAGCGACAGTGGTGTCGTCATCCCGGAGGCCACTCGGTCCTGAGGGCGCGGCCGCTCACATCGCCGCAGACGTGACGGTCGCTGCGGATCGTGAGCGAATTATCGATGATGCAATGGCGGTGCTTGGCGGGCTCGATGTTGTTGTCATTGCATCGGGAGTTGTCGGGTTCGGGCCAGTCGAACTGGTTCGGTCTGAAGACCTGTCCCGATTGATCGAGGTTGATCTGACTGGGCCGTTGGCGCTCTGCGGGCTGGTTGCCCCGATGATCGACGCCGGTGGTTCTGTAGCGGTGGTCACCGGCGCAATAGTCGACAGCCCGATGCTCGGCACCGGTGTGTATGCGGCTGCGAAGGCAGGGCTGTCGGTTGGAGTGGGCGTGATGGCTCGAGAATGGCGCCGTCGAGATGTTCGGTTCATCGACGTGCGTCCTCCGCACACCGAGACCGGGCTGGCGGAACGGCCACTCTTCGGGGCAGTGCCGAGGTTGGGGGAGGGCCTCACCCCAGCGCAGGTTGCGAGTCGAATCGTCGCAGCGATCGCCGGGGGCGAGACGGTGGTCGAACCCTCGGCATTCGTTGCTGCGGGCGGCCAGGGTTGAGTCACGAGCGTCTCATCGAACTGCCGGCGGCGGCAGCAGCATCGATCGATCAGATCCTCGGGATCCTGCTCGACTCGTTCATGGCTGGCGGCGATCCCACTACTGGCCACAATGCGTTCACCTGGGGTATCGATATCGAACAGGTTGTCGATCTTGGGTCTCGAATGCGCGAGGTGTGGACGGCAGCAGAGTTGTCGAGCGGTGATGGCCCAGATCGTTCAGTTGACCTATCGATTGAAGATGTTGCGCTGGTGCTTCAGGGGATGGCCTTCACCGAAGTGCTGAGTGCCGAATTGCCGTGGGTCGACATGGTCAGGTGGACATCGGATTTCGTCACCGCAGAACTCCGCCAACACTGGAGCGATCAGGAGTGGTCATCGTTCATCGGGTCATGAACCCGACCAGTGGGTGGCTGCGGCGACGGGTGCCCCGGCGATGATGCCGTCGGCTCCCATGTCGATCATCGAGTCGTAGAACTCGATGTTCTCCTCACTGCGGCCATTGGGCCACACCCAGACGTCATAACCTTCGTCATGGGCTCGAGCGGTCAACTCGGCACTCATGACCTGGATGTCGCCGTAGGTGGGAGGCACTTGGAGGACGAGGTCGTTGGGATGCAACTCCCCGTCGGCGAGGAACCAGTTCGAGAGGGCGCCGAGGGCAGGAGATGTCGCTACCTCTGGGGCGAGGGTGCGGAATGCGGCGAGCACCTCGTCGTTGAACGAGGTGACAATTACCGAGTCGGTGCGGTCGAGCTCGTCGATGAGTCGGGCCAGTTCGGTCGAGGCCGCGATTCCGAGCTCAGCATCCTGCTCGCCGCTATCCCCGACCTGGACTTTTATCTCGATGTCGAGCACGTGGTTCGGGTACCGGGTGGCGAGATCTTGGAATGTCATGACGGCAAAATCATCCGCGGTGTATCCGGCTGGCGGATCAACCTCCCCAGTGCGAACACCGCGCCACACGTACGCCTCCTCGACCTCGTCACGGCATGGCCAGCAGCCTGGTACGTGCCACCAAGCGTTATCGAGAGCATTGATCTCATCGAAGGTCATGGATCGGATTTCGCCGTCCACTCCAGTGGTGCCATTGGTGGTGTCGTCGTGTTGGACGATCAGGACGCCGTCGGCAGTGAGTTGAACGTCCATCTCAAGTACGTCGACCCCGGCGAGTACCGATTCGTTGTACCCGAAGGGAGTGGAGTGAGGGTGCTCTTGGTCGCCGCCGGCGTGAGCAGCGACGACTGGACGATCGAGAGCCAACAATTCCGTAACCGTCGTCGCCTCGGGAGCGATTGCAGCCGTTGCGGCCGCCGCGGTCGTGCTGGGGGCCTCGGTGGTGGTTGGTGTCGCGGTGGTTTCAGGCGCGGGAGCGGTTGTGGTGCTGGTGGTGGCCGAGGCGGAGGTGGTGGTGGTCTCGACGGTGCTGGCCGCCTCGCCTCCGCATGCTGGGGCAAGAAGGAGGAACGCGATCAAGGGGAGGGCGGGACGCATGTCCTTGTTCTAGTCGTATGTGACGTCAGAAGGGAAGGGCCGAGTAGTCAGCATCGGCAAGCGATTGGCCTGATGCGAGTGCCTCGAGGGCGAACCCTGCGGTCTGGCGATAGCCGTTAGTGACGGCAAGAATCTCGTCTGGTCCGATGACGTCGTCGATTGTCGAGAAGCCATCAGGGGCGCGTTCATGAACGAGTTTCATGGGCATCTCCGGCCCGAGACCTCGATTGGCGAGCACGATCGCGCCGGTGGCCGGGCGCCGATGGGCCTCATAGACAGCAAGAGCCATGTCGGGATTGTTTGGGTGAGCGAGAAGCGCACCCGTGAGCACCCGAGCATCGAGAATTCCCTGGGAGGCACCGTTTGACCCAATGGGATACATCGGGTGTGCCGCATCGCCGAGGAGAGTCACGCGGCCATCGGTCCATGAACTGAGTGGGTCTCGATCCACCATCGGGAACACGAACATGGCTGGAGCGGAACGAAGCAGAGCCGGTACATCGACCCAATCGAAGGTCCAGTCTTCGAAGCGTGGAGCGACATCGTCAAGGTTGGCGGCTCGGTTCCAGTCTTCGCGTTCGATCAGTTCGGTATCGCTCGTCCGGTACTCGGCGATGAAGT
This sequence comes from Ilumatobacteraceae bacterium, assembly GCA_040263235.1. Classification (GTDB taxonomy): domain Bacteria; phylum Actinomycetota; class Acidimicrobiia; order Acidimicrobiales; family Ilumatobacteraceae; genus Casp-actino5. Next base: position 2,052 of record JBDQKN010000081.1, on the reverse strand, counting down.
TCACGAGTTGGCGCCCGTTGGGGAGGTCTCGTATCGGATAAGCGATGAATTTCTGATCGGGATGGCCCGCCCACACCATGGTTCGACCGTCGAGAAGTGGCTGACGTTCGAGTGCCCCGCGAAAAAGCAATGCTCCGTTCCAGAGTGGCATGCCCTCATCGGGGTGTCGGAGGCGTCGAACAGTCGAGTGGATGCCGTCGGCAGCGATGACGACATCGGCATCGATCACCTCGTCTGGTCCGCCTTCTCGACACTCGAAGGTTGCTCGGGCGCCGTCATCGATGGGTTCGATAGCGACGAGATGGCGGCCGGTGACCACGCGTTCTGAGCCGAGAGCATCTTCGGCGGCACGGTGAAGGATCACGTGAAGCGTCCCACGATGAATAGAGAGTTGCGGCCACGCGTAACCAGCGGAGCGACCGCGAGCCTCGTCCCAGATCTTCTGGCCGTTTGCCGAGAAGTAGGCGAGTGTCGTTGAGGCGACGGCATTGCTCTCGAGATGCTCGAGCAGCCCAAGTGCATCGAGCTCGCGAACGGCGTGGGGAAGCAGATTGATTCCGACACCGAGCGGCTTGACCTCGGGAACGGATTCCCGAACCACTACATCGATTCCCGCAGACCGAAGACTGATGGCAGTGGTCAAGCCGGCGATACCGCCACCGATGACGAGAACGTGGTGTCGAGGCACAGCGCTCATGTTCGACCTGAGCAGCGGGGACACCGGCCGGTCACTCGGACATCGATGGATCGGGGTTCGAAGGCAGCGGACTGTGTGAGTTGGCGTCGGAGGGTGTCGACCACCGCTGCATCATGGTGGGCCGTGACCCCACACTCAGTGCAGTGAAGGTGGATGACAGCATCGTCGTGCGCCGGCTCCCAGGTGCTGATCTCGCCGAGTCGAGATTCTCGGACCAGATCGAGTTCGGAGAAGAGCGCCAGCGTCCGATACACGCTCGACGGGTTGATCCCCGAATCGCGCCGGTGCACTGCACTGACGATCTCTGCTGCGCTCAGGTGACGGTCACTGTCGTTCAGTACGTCCCAGACCAATTGACGTTGGCGAGTGACGCGGTGGTCACGACCCCGGAGCACCGATTCAAGCGTCACAAGTGCACATTAGATCGGTGCTGAATTGGTACTGAATTTTGTTGCGAACGAATTGCAGTAGCGGCAGGTCGTCAGTACCTTCGCAACCGTGACATCTGTTCTCGCCATGCATGCTCCCGACGGCTTCCTCGAGCCCGGTGTTGCGCTCGACACCGGGGTGCTCTCCTGTGTCCTGATAGTTCTCGGACTCCGCGTCGCCGGTCGTGAACTTGGTGACCGTCAGATCCCGTTGGCAGGGATTTCGGCAGCGTTCATCTTCGCAGCGCAGATGTTCAACTTTCCTGTGGCAGCGGGCACGACTGGCCATCTGCTCGGTGGGGCATTAGCAGCGATTCTTCTCGGGCCTTGGGTCGGCATGATCGTCGTCTCGGTGGTCGTAGTTGTGCAGGCGCTGCTGTTTGCCGACGGCGGGCTGACAGCACTTGGCTACAACGTGCTCAACATGGCGGTGGTTACCGCCTTCGGTGGTTGGGCGGTGTTCCGCTTGGCTCGCCGTTTGCTTCCCCGAACATCCTCAGGGGTGGTTGGCGCTTCAGCGTTGGCAGCGGGTGTGTCGGTCGTCCTCTCGGCGGCTGCTTTCTCTCTCGAGTGGTTGTTTGGGGCCTCGGCTCCAGTGCCGTTCGACACGGTGTTTGGAGCGATGGTTGGTGTGCACGTGCTGATTGGTATTGGCGAGGCGGTGTTGACCGGTCTGGTGGTGGGAGCGGTGTTGGCCTCTCGGCCCGATCTGGTTGCGGGTGCCGAAGACCTCAGTGCTGCTCAACGCGCTCAGCGAGGGCGTATCGGAATGCGGCCATTCGTTATCGGCGCGATCCTCGCAACGGTTGTTTTTGCCACGGTGGTAAGCCAGTTTGCCGCTGATAGCCCCGACGGTCTTGAGCGGGTGGCGACAGATCAGGGCTTCATCGAGTCTGGAACCGACCATGCCTTCAGTTCGTCGGTGTT
>JBDQKN010000080.1:0-8283 GCA_040263235.1 Ilumatobacteraceae bacterium | reverse complement strand
TTCGACGCCAAGCCGAGGATACAGACGTTTGACGGGGCTTCCCTCCGGCTCGCCCTGCCCTTCACGTTCGACAGAGGAGACACACAGCAGAGAACCTCCGCCAGCCCCAGGCAAATCGCCGCGTACCGTCCCGACCCCCTATCGCCGACGGGAGCTGTGTGGAAGACGTCTCCGCTTCGATTTGCGCCGCAAGGCGGTGGGATCTCTATGGTGAATTCTGATGTTGAACTGGTTCGTCGAAATGCGAATTCACCCGATCGTGGTGCACTTTCCGATCGCGATGTTGACGCTTGCGTGGGTAGCGATCGTTGCGGTGCACGCGGGTTGGGGCGACACATCAAAATGGAAGGCATATATCGGGCCGTTGGAATGGTTCGGCGTCATTGCGCTCGCACCGACAGTCCTGAGCGGATTTCGCGACGCTGGCTGGATGGAGTTGTTCGAGACGGCGTCGTTCTCGCAACCTCTCATCTGGCACGTGTTGTTGGGCTTGTTGACGGCGCTGCTGTTCACCGTCCATGCGTTCTGGCGTCGCAACCGGGACGTGGCCGGCAAAGCCGTCCGGCTCGACGTGGGTCTTGCGAGTGCAGGATTCTGGGCTCTGGTAGTTACCGGCCTCCTTGCCGGTGAAGTGGTGTACGGATGACGATGAGGCTCCTCGCAGTGCTGACGATGGTCGCCGGCACCCTTTCTCTCCACAGTGCGGAGGCTGTCTCGGCCGATAGTGCCAAAGTCGTGACAGTCGAAGTTGGGAGTTTCTACTTCGAGGACGGCTCGACCGGGTCCCAAAGTCTCGTCAGTGCCAACGTCGGTGACCAGCTTCGCTTCGTGTTCGTCGACAGCGGGCACAGCGCAGACGTTGATGCACTCGGTATCAGCACTGGCACGCGCAACGGAGGCGATGTCTTCGTCACAGCGCCGATCAGTCAAGCCGGTGACTTCGATCTGTACTGCAAACCTCACCGAAATCGGGGCCACCGGACGGTGCTGCGCGTCAGCAACACACAACCCCCTACGTCGACAACAACCCTGCCACCCTCCACCACAACAACCCAGCCATCCTCCACCACAACAACCCAGCCATCCCCCACCACAACAACCCAGCCTGCGATCCCGTCGACCACAACAACCCAGCCTGCGATCCCGTCGACCACAACAACCCAGCCTGCGATCCCGTCGACCACAGCAGAGCCGTCGAACCCGGACGGCAACGCCACGCCCTCGCCAGACGAGCGCACGCCAACGACTGAACTCTCCGGCACCGCAGCTGCCTTCTCAGATTCCGATCCACAGAGTTCGGAAGCGGGTTCTGAACCGTCAGCGCCCCTTCCTGTAGGGCTGATCGTTTCGGAATCAAACGTCTGGATACAGTCTGTGCGGGCTGGCGTCATGGCCGGCATTCCCATCTTGGGAGCTGCGTTCGTCGCAACGAGGAGAGGCACGTCGCGAGGCCGCACGGACGGCTGAGCAATGTCAGCTTGGGTCAGTGGACTCGTCCAGTGCCTGGCAAGGTTGGCTTCACATCGTTGTCCTCACCATTGCGCTGTCCTCCGTACCTCCCAAAAAGGGAGCCGAGTGCGAGAACCGTTCAGATGTGTCGATCCGGCAACCTCAGCGGGAAGCGACCCGCTGCTGACCCCTAACCAACCTCACCGATGAGGTGTCGGCATGCGAACAACGGTTGTTTTTGTGTTGCTTACGCTGGCGTTGACAAGATGCAGCGGCGAGCATGGCGTAGTTGGTGCGCTCGCCCAAGAGCCTTTCAGGAGTAAATATGAGTTACCTCTACGTCACCGCACTCACAGCCACAGATGTCGACGGGTTCGCCGACTCCGGCGCAACCTGGGCGCAAGATCACTACAGGGCTCTCGGTGCCCTCACCACCACGGCCAGCCAGATCATCATGGGTGGCGAGATGGCCGGAACTATCCTCGTGGCCTTCGAATACGAGACCGTCGACGGCGCAATGAACGGCCAGCAGGCCTTCTACGCCGATCATGCTCTCGTTCAACTCATGCACGACCATCAAGTACAGATCAGCCGCCGGAGCCTCATGCGAGTGCAAACCGAGTTCGGCGACCGGACCGGCGACTATGGATCCGTGCTGTACCTCTCGAGCTCACCGATGGATGACGCATCCGCCCAAACCAATTTCGGCAAGAACTGGGCCCACATGCAAAACGGAGCACACGGCATGACCGTGTTGGCAAACGTCGCTGCGGGCCCGTCACCATTCACCCATACCGTGGTCACCTGGGCAGACTCTCTTGACGACCTCCTGGCTGCCTCGGCCCAGAACATGGCCGACCCCGAAGTTCAGCAGATCATGGTGGACTGGAACGTCAGTCTCTTGGGTCGCGTTCTCTCGCGTCGGTTGTTCTGAGCGGCCTCGCCTGACTCCTTCGCTTCAGGAGTTAGGCGGTCACCCAAAGCGTTCCGTCAACGCTTTTCGGCCTGCGTGCGCGCACGCCCACACGACCATGTCGCCTGTTCCTCAGGAGCCTTTGGCGTATCAATGATCTGCGACGTGAGTCGGGTCGAGAAGCCCGCGTTGCAGCGCATCGAGAAGGTACCGGTACTCGACGTCATGATCACTCGCCGAGGCCTGCGTGCGCTGAAGCGCAAGGAACCCGTGGATGGCGCTCCGCATCGCGCGCGCCGCGAGACGCGCGTCTTTGTCCTCGAGTCCTATTGCTCGATAGACAAGCACGAACACCTCGATCAGCGTTGCGTTCGCCGTCGCCAACTCGTCGAGATCGGATCGTGGCGGCAGCAACGTCGACGCGAACTGGCCAGGATGTTCGATGGCAAAAGTCCGATAGGCCGTTGCCATTGCCGTGAGCGCGTTGAGCCCAGACGTCCCGATCGCTGAGTTCCGGATCGCTTCGGTGAGGTTTCTCGTACCCGCTACCGCAACCAGCGTCTTTAGGCCATCAAGGCCATCGGTGTGGGAGTGCAGAGTTGAAGCCGCCACGCCAAGCTCGGTGGCGACTCCGTTCAGCGTCAGCGTCTCAAAACCTTCGCGGTCCGCAACAACAATCGCCGCCGATGTCAGAGCAGCGAGACTCACGCGCTTTTTCGGCATTCGGAGATCCTACCCTTGAGCGGCGCAGGACCGGTGTTATCAAATTTATATCGTATACTTCGAATCAACATCGATTTAATCGAATCCCATACGATAGTCGAGGTCAGACCACGACAGAGACGGAAACATGAAGACAGCGAATCTCACTCCCGGCGGCACAGCTCGAAGGAGCAAGCTCCTGCTCTTCACTCCCGGGCCAGTAAACGTGGCTGACAACGTCCGAAAAGCGATTGCCCGCGAAGACATCTGCCATCGAGAAGTCGAGTTTGAACAACTGTTCTGCAGCGTCGGCACACAATTGCTGCAGCTCTTGGAAATCAGAGAGTCTCACCACTACCAGGCAGTGGTCATCACTGGCTCGGGCAGCGCCGCCAATGAGGCCATGTTGGCGTCAGTTGTTGGCGACCAGAACATCCTCATCCTGTCCAACGGAGAGTTCGGAGAGCGACTCCATGCGACCTCTGAGATTCACAACAGCAATACCTCCCTCCTGAAATTTCCGTGGGGAGCCGCATTGGATCTCGACGTCGTCGACAACTATCTCCGAGATCACCACATCGACGTCATAGCAGTCGCTCACCACGAGACCAGCTCGGGCATGTTGAACCCGCTCGCCGCGATCGGTTCCCTCGCCAAGGCCCACAGCGCAATCCTGCTGGTCGACTGTGTGAGCAGCGCTGGAGCCGAAGCGATCGACATGGAACGCGACAACATAGCGTTCTGCTCTGCGTCCAGTTCAAAGGCAATCGGTTCCTACCCAGGATTGTCGTTCGTCATCGGCAAGAAGACCGAGTTTGAGAAACTGGCCGTCCTCCCAGCAAAAACCGCCTACCTGAACCTCCACAAGTTCTTCCAGTTCGCCACCCAGCGTTCCCAGACACCGAACACCCCAGCCGTACCGCTCTTCTTTGCGCTAGACGAAGCGTTGGCCAACATCTTGATCGAAACCGTCCCAGGCCGACGGGCAAAGATCCAGCGGACCGCTGCACGGCTGCGCAAGGGCATGACAAAGCTCGGCCTGACCTTCCTGTTGGAGACCGATGACATGTCCTCGGTATTGACAACGGTGCACCTACCTTCACACGTACACATCGATCAGCTCCGCCACTCACTTCGTGAGCACTCGATCATCATCTACGAGGGCAAAGGACCACTGGCTGGTCGCATCTTCCAGGTGGGCAACATCGGTGAGCTTTCCCAACTTGACATCAAGCGGTTCCTTCGGGCCCTTGGCGATGCGCTCTCAGCAACGCAGCGGGAGACAGGACTAGGCGTCGAGCAACCGCTGCACCTCTCGCCCGCACCGGCCGCCGTTCCGGTCTGACAGCAACACCCATGAACGACAAGATGACGCGCCTTTGGGCGACCAAGACCCCCAACGACGAGTGGTGGTCTTCGTTCGTCACCGCTCCAATCGCTGTCGTCTTCAACTACCTCGTCGTTGACATCAAGTGGCTGACCCCGAACCTTGTCACGCTCGCATCGTTCGTGACCGCTCTGATCGCTGCTGTGCTCATCGTCATCGGCGGCATGGCCAACTTCATCCTCGCCGCCGCTCTCATTCAGCTGAGTCATGTCTTTGATTGCATGGATGGGCAAATGGCCCGGTATCGCCAGGAGACAAGCGCGTCTGGCAGTCTCCTTGATCAGGTCACAGACCAACTGCAGGTTTCGCTCTGGTTCGGTGCAGCTGGCTTCGCCGCCGCTGAACAGTCCGAACGAGTCGTACCGATCATGCTGGCTCTCATCGGACTGGCGTTCTATTCACTGCGCGGCTACGCCAAATACGTTGAGATCCACATCGAAGTCTCACGGAACAACCGCTACCTGCAACAAGACGCCGAGAAACTGCCAGCCGACACCACACCGGAGGCGGCAACCCGCTCGCGAGATCTGTTCGGAACCCTGAAATGGTTCACGCGCGAGCAACGCAAGATCCTCAACTTCAACGAGGGTGTCTTCATCTTCATGCTGTCGCTGGCGCTGGTTCTTGACCAACTCACACCGATGCTCTGGGTCTTTGCCATCAGCCAAGTTGCGCTGGGTACCTCTCGCACATGGCAGCGATGGCGCAGTATCGAACTCGGGCTAGGCCAACGAGTCGCCAAATGAGCTCACTCACCGCAGATCTTTCACCGACCAAAGCCGTCATTTTGGCGGCTGGAGTCGGATCGAGAATTCGCCCCATGACCGACAACTGCCCCAAGCCACTGCTGGAGGTCGGGGGAGTTTCAATCTTGGAGCGAATGCTGACCAACATCCGATTGTGCGGCATCGAGGAGATCATCATCGTTCTCGGCTACCGGCCCGACCAGATCGAGTCGTTCGTTCGAGACACGTTTCCCGATCTCCCCGTGACGTTCATCGTCAACACTCGTTACGGCGAGACCAACACCGGTTACTCGCTGATGCTTGCAGAAGAGGCAGTTGGAGACTCCAACGTCGTGAAGTTTGACGGCGACGTGGTCTTCGAGGTCAAGATTCTTCAGCAATTACTGTCCAGTGCCGCAACCAACCAACTCTGCATTGACCGCAACATCCACCTCGACGCAGAAGAGGTGAAAGTTGCGTTGTCGGTTAACACCCACGTTGCCAAGGTCAGCAAATCACTGCCACCGGCCGATGCAATCGGCGAGTCCATCGGCATCGAGAAGATCAGCGCCGAGACCGCCAAACTCCTCTTCGGCGAACTCAAAGCAATGATGCGGAACCCGCGGAACCTTCAGGAGTACTACGAAGGTGCATACGAGCTCCTGATCGCGAATGGCGTTGCGTTCGAGGCGCTCGACATCACCGGCCTCGCTTGGACCGAGATAGACACTCACGAGGACTTTGCATCTGCCGCCACGATCTTCGGCTGACGCACGGCCGAGCCTGACTGCTCCTCGGACGGCCGTTCCAAGCAGGGAACGACCAAGGCTTACCGCAAAACCATTCGCAACGCGGCCACGTTGGAGAAGCAGAAGATCTTGCTCGTCGCACTTTTGCAACACGCGAGGTTTCGCAGATTGCACGTCCACGCCGAATCTCGGTTATGCACCGCAACCAGACTTGAGAAAATCACAGTTGAACACAGACGGGCCACGCGGCCCGTGCCGCTGCGAACCTCATGCAGCCCCAGCTAACCGGAGAACGCCGTTCGTGTACCCACGGCGTGACCACAGCGAGCATGGACGCCTCACCGAGAGCCGGCGAGGGTTGCAATGACTGGTGGGCCCGGTGGGAATCGAACCCACGACCGAGCGATTATGAGTCGCCTGCTCTGACCATTGAGCTACGGGCCCGACGGGACCCTACTGCGCACAAGGCAAAGCCCCGTACGCGAAGCGACCCGCACCTCGGTGCGGGTCGCTTTTCAGCTCCGGGGGTGGGGATCGAACCCACGACCTGCGGATTAACAGTCCGACGCTCTGCCAGCTGAGCTACCCCGGATGGTCGGTTGAGGAGGGTACCAGCATGCACGCCAGCATCAGCCCCAGATTCGGTGAATCCTGAGCCATGATACGCGCTGCTCATGACTACGCCTGCTCCTCTGCTGGGCGAGGTCAGGCACCTTCGAGGTAGTCGCGGAGCCGATCGGATCGGTGCGGGTGGCGCAGCTTGGCCAGTGTTTTCGCCTCGATCTGACGGATACGTTCGCGGGTGACGCCGAACTGTTTCCCGACCTCTTCGAGCGTGCGCGGTCGGCCGTCGTCGAGCCCGAACCGGAGACGGACGACCTCTTGTTCTCGTTCGCTCAACTCGACCAGTACATCGCCGAGCGCAGCCGCCAGCATGTGGCGGGCCGCAACATCAATCGGGGCGGCTGCGTTCTGGTCCTCGATGAAGTCGGCAAGGTTCGAGTCGTCCTCGTCGCCGACCGGCGAGTCCAGCGACAACAGATCGAGTCCGATCCTGAGGATCTCTCGCACCTTCTCGATCGGTTCATCAACCTCAGCCGCTAACTCCTCGACGGAAGGCTCCCGTTTAAATTCCTGATGCATCTGGCGCTGCACCCGCTTGATGCGATTCATCGCTTCGACCATGTGGACCGGGATGCGGATTGTCCGGGACTGGTCCGCGATGGCGCGGGTAATCGCCTGGCGAATCCACCAAGTGGCATAGGTGGAGAACTTGAACCCCTTGGTGTGGTCGAACTTCTCGACCGCACGCATCAGGCCCAGATTGCCTTCTTGCACGAGGTCGAGCAGCACCATGCCGCGCCCGACGTAACGCTTGGCGATCGACACGACCAATCGGAGGTTGGCGCGGATCAGCTCATCGGTGGCGCGATCACCGTCTCGCAGAAGTCGGCGATAGCGGGCGAGGTCGCCTGGGTCTACCGAATCGAGCTGACCCGACTGCTCGAACACCGCGAGGTACTCGGCCGCTTCCAGGCCGCGCCTGATCCGCGCCGCGACGCGAACCTCCTGCCGCGCATCGAGCAACGGAACCTGACCAATCTCCTTGAGGTACAGCCGCACCGGGTCATCGCTGCTCCCACCATCGGCACCGCTTGGCCGCTTGATCTGGCGGCGGCGCCCAGGTTCTTCGACATCGTCACCGATCGACGCTGCGAAGGCGGCAGCGCGGGCGACACGCTCGGTATCGATGGGGGTCTGATGTTCGTCAGAGTCGGTGATTTCGCCATCAGGGCGGGCTGGCACCGTGATTTCGGCCGGCACCGGCGAATCGAGTTCCTCGTCGAGCTCGACCCCTGCTACCGCGCACGCCTGCCGGAGCCCATCGATGAGTTCCGGGTCGAACTCGACATCGTTGAGCGCATGCACGAGCGCGTCGAGACTGAGGTGCCCCGACGAGCGCGCTGCGTCGAGGAGAGATTGGAACTTCACTGCCGCACCCACAGGCAGAGGAACGGTTGGTGCGATGCCAGTCATCCGTTCCTCCCTTCGGCGTTCTGAATGAGCCACGGTAGCAACTGGGTGACCGCCGCTTCTCGCGTATTGCGTTCGGCGAGACCTTCGGTCTGGGTCTTGACCCATGCGATGGCTGTTGCGAAGCCTTGGCGGTCGTCGGGGGATTCGGCCAGGCGGGTCCGATGCTGGAGATCGCGGACAACTCGATCGGCTGACAGGCGGACAACACCCGCCACGACGTCATCGGCCTCCGCGTCGGAGGACTCGACGGCGAGGCGGCGGAGCAGCGTCGCCGCGCGTTCTCCGACGCGGTCGGCCGCCGCCATCACACCGTCGGAATCG
>JBDQKN010000079.1:0-8287 GCA_040263235.1 Ilumatobacteraceae bacterium | reverse complement strand
GGTCTCCGCTCTCGGCGAGCAGAGCTGAAGCACCCACCAGCAATCTGCTGACCATCGGTTCCAACAGTTCGGTGGGAAGGCCGACGTTGACACCAGCCTCAATGAGCGCTTCGGCAACAGCGAATACGTAGGCAGGACCAGAACCAGTCAGTCCAGTGACCGCATCGAAGTGCTCCTCGTCGACCCTGACCACCATGCCGACGGCCGAGAGGATTCCTTCAGCCCAATCGAGGGCTGTCGGGTCAGACGAAGAATCAATGCAAATTGCAGTGACCCCTTCCCCCACCATTGCAGGGGTGTTCGGCATCGACCTCACCACGTCAACACCTTCACCGACCGCAGCACGAATCGTGGCCGTGGTGATACCGGCTGCAATCGACAACACACGCTGAGCGCCTGCGGCAACTGCCATCCGAGCGGTGTCGGCAATACCGACCGGCTTCACCGCCAAAATCGCGGTTGCACAGGGTGGCACAGAATCGACTATCTCAACGCCAGGGAACCGTGACGACAATTCGCTGCGCCGCTGCGCATCCAACTCAACGACCGCAACATCGCCCGGGATGATTCGTTTGGCAGCGAGCAGGCCGTCGAGCAGCGCTGACCCCATGTTGCCCCCGCCGATCACCACCATCTCGAACGTCGGTCCATTCGCGCTCATGTCGGCACGCTAGCGACGAGGGATGGCGGGATTGTCCGTCCGGGACGATGAGTGCCGAGCCCAACAGTGATGACGCCCCGGACGGACGATCAGAGTGGGGAGGGCCTCAACTGAGTCAGGGAAATTTCAATCGACGAAACGACTGGCGAAGCCGACCTGCAAGAGCGGGCGAAACGACTGCTCGACGGTGGCGTAGAGCGTGCCGATCACCCGGTCGAGTTCACGTTCAGTAACCGCATGATTCGGAAGTTCACCTCGGAGGTACACCGCGTCCTCGGCCCCGATTGAAAAATGCGCTCCGATCAGTCGGTCGTTGCGCCGGAGCAGTTGATCGGCCACCGCCTCGGAGTTTTCCTCGGGTGCAGGCATCACGTATGTCTCATAGCGCAACGTCCGTTGACCCAAGGTCAGCCAAACGGTGATGATGTCCTTCGACTCGCCGGCCATGCGGACGTACCAGCGTGGCTCGCCGAACGACGTGTCGTCGCTGGTTCCCCGGTCAACGGCCAACACAGCATCGGACACCGCAGAGAAACGCTGAACCCATTCTTCGATCAGCGCAACGAGATCGACGAGTTCGCCAGGTGACTGAAGTTCGCTCATCGGCAGACCACCAAGGCCCCACTACGAAGTTCGTCGTACAAGCTGCCGAGCAGTCGAGCGGCACCCGACCACGAATAATCGAGGGCCCTAAACGCGCCTGCCATCGACATCGACGTCGCCATCGCTGGGTCAGCAAGCACCAGGTCGAGAGCAGCGGCGAAGGCCTGCGGGGTTCGGTCTTGGACGAGCAGCCCCGTCACGCCGTCGTCGACGAGTGACACCAATCCACCGACTGCGCTCGCCACAACCGGAGTGCCGCAGGCAGCAGCCTCGAGAGCCACCAGGCCGAAACTCTCGCTGCGGCTTGGCACCACCACGACATCTGCCGCTCGGTAGTAACTGGAAAGCGTGTGGTGCGGTTGGGGATCAACGAACCGCACCCGATCACAAAGACCCAGATCCTCAACGAGGAGTCTCGTGCTCTCGTATTCGGACCGACCCTCCTGACCGCTGGCACCGCCAACGATCACCAGTCGAGCCGTGCGTTCCTGCATGGCCGCCAGCGCCCGGATCGCCACGTCAGGCCCTTTTAACGGCTGAATTCTCCCGGCGAACAGGATCAACGGAGTGTCTTCTGGTTCACCTATTGCTCGGCGAGCCCCACCGCGATCGCCTGGTCCGAAGAACGCGTGCTCAACTCCGGGTGCCACGATTTGTATTCGCCCCGGCGGCGTTCCGTAGTGGCGCACCACGTCGTCCGCTTCAGCTGGACACGACACGCACACCGCATCAGCGCATCCGAGTTGGGCGGCCTCCGCGTCGATGCGGTACCCCGGTTCGGGGTCGCCTCCCGCACCCTTCACCCGGCCAAGTGTGTGGAAGGTGATGACGAACGGGATATTCAGACGGTGCTTCAGACGGTGCGCCACCTCACCACTCAGCCAGTAGTGAGCATGGACTGCATCGACGCCACCGCGTGCGGCAATGTCACGAGCGACGGCATCGGTGAATTCGTCGACTACATCGACAAGTGCCTCTTTGGGCAGGTGGTGAGGCCCAGCCTCGACATAAACGACCCGATGACCCGGTTCGACTTCCACCTCCGAGGGCAGGTCGGCCCGATCGGCCCGCGTGTACACGATGCACTCGGTGCCCTGCTGAGCAAGGGCTGACACCATCTCGCGCACGGTGACGTTCATGCCGCCACTGTCCCCAGCGCCAGGCTGTGCCAGCGGCGAGGTATGGAGGGAGATCACGGCGATCCGCCGTGCTTGGTTCGATGGCATCGGGAAGTGAAACCTACCGAGAGCGGTCGGGATTCCCGGAACCGTGCTCTCAGACGTCGAGAACCCGGTTCAGTCCTCGGCGAGAACGCTGTCGATCGATGCCTCGCCCTCGCGGTAGCGACGGACCAGTTCGGTTCCAAGAGCATCGATTCGCTCGAAGCGCTGACGACGATCGGCTGACACGCGACGTTCGAACTCGGAGAGTTCCTGCTCGAGTTCAGCCAGTTCTGCGTCGTCGAGCCCGCCCCCTGCCCCAGTGATGGCATAAAAACCGTGGTCGGTACAGAGTTGATCGAGTTCTGCAGACAGAGGCCCGTCGGAGAGGTCGTCACGGTCCTCTCGGGGAGGGCGAGATCCGCCACCAGCAGTGCCGGTGAGTTGCTGCGAAAGCACGCGCCGCAACTCGCCAGACAAATCGGTATCGCTGGTTGGCACTCCCCCTCCGCTACGCCGTTCTCGCTCAGCTCTCACCAGATCGAGTCGAGCCTGAGCTGCTCGCCGCACGTATGACACCCGGTCATCGTCATCTTGAAGCCGGGTTCGCTCCTCGCGAAGAGCGTCGAGTGACAGCGTTTCGATGTCATTGCTCATGGTCATGCCCCTCCTGAAACGGGCGGCAACACCGCCACTTCAGCTGCCGATGTCACGACGGTTGAACGATCGGCTGATTCGCCGTCGACCCAGATTCGGCAGGTGTCGAGAACAGCCGCAAAAGTTTGCCCATAGCGGTCGATCGCTGCATCGAGCACTTCGCCCACGGTCGACCCGTCGATCTCGTCGCGCCCCGTGCCCGCAGCCTCACGAGCAGCGGCGAACATTCTGATCACGGGCACGGTCTGAATGTTACGTGAGCCCACCAGGGCACCCGGGTGACACCCGGGCCGAACCACGATCACGGGTACTCTCATTGCCGTGGTCGCGCCCGATTCGTCACTCCTGGTGGTTCGCCACGGCCAGAGCCAATGGAACGCGCTAGCCAAATGGCAGGGATCGGCCGACATCGAACTCAGCGATCTCGGCCGCTCGCAGGCTGAGCGGGCGGGCGTAGTGCTCTCACAAGGTGGGGTGCGTTTCGGAGCTGTGTGGACATCAACTCTGATGCGTGCCTCCGAAACTGCGTCGATCATCGCTCAGGTACTCAAGCTTCCTGAGCCCGCTGTCGATCATCGTTGGCGAGAGGCCCATGCTGGGGAGTGGCAGGGAATGACTCCGGCCGAGATCCGAGATGAATGGCCCGGATACCTCGAACGCAATCTTCGCCCACCGGGGTTTGACCCGGTGAATGAAGTGATCGATCGTGTTCTGGATGCTGCTCGCGATCTCCTCGTAGCGGCAAAGGGCGGCCCGCCCACGCTGGTGGTGTCGCACTCTGGGGTGATTCGGACCGTGAAGCGACATCTCGGATCCGATGGAGACAGAGTTGCGAATCTCGGTGGCACCTGGCTGCACCTGGTGGGCGACGAAGTGTGGGTGGGTGATTCATTCGATCCGCATGCTGCCCCAGCATCGAGCGGCTTCGCAGAGGATCCTGGCGATGAATCTCCGGCCAATCGGATCGATCATCGCCTTGCGTGATCACTGATCACCCGGACCGACTGACGGATATCCTCCACACTCGTGGGAACTGCGAAGCGTGAACGCAAAAAGGCGAACCGGGCGGCCAAGGTCGAACGAGAAATCCGCCGTGACCGTGTTGATGCAGTCAAGCGAAAAGGACTTCGCTGGGGCGGCCTGATCGTCGGCGGAATCGCGCTTGTCATCATCATTGCTGCCATCGGCGGTGCATTTTCTGGCGATGACACGCCGGTGGAGGATGCAGCGGCAGTGACCACAACAACCGAGCCCGTCACCACGCCTTGTCCACCTGCTGACGGATCAGCAGAGAAACAGCAGACATTCGACGGACCACCCGAAGACTGCCTCACTGCGGGCGCCAGTTACACCGCTGAGATCGTCACGAACAAGGGAACGGTTGTCGTTCAGCTCGATACCGATCGGGCACCGAGCACGGTCAACAACTTCGTAACGCTGGCCCGCTATCACTACTTCGACGACACTGAATGCCACCGGATCATTCCCGGCTTCATGGCGCAGTGCGGAGATCCAACCGCCACCGGCAGCGGTGGACCCGGCTACCGATTTGACGACGAACTCCCGGCCGCTGGCGAGTACCAGATCGGTTCGATCGCTATGGCAAACAGCGGTCCCGACACCAACGGCAGCCAGTTCTTCATCATCACCGGCCAGCAGGGCGTGAACCTTCCCCCGAACTACACGCTCTTTGGTCAGGTAATCGAAGGCCTTGATGACACCTTGCCGGCACTCGATGCGGTCGGTAACCCCGATTCCAACGGAGTGCCACCCCTCGAAGAAGTTCGTATCGAGTCGGTCACCATCACCGAGGCCTAAGCCGCTGATCGACTAGCGGCCCGAGTGGCCAAAACCGCCACCGCGGTCATGGTCAGCGTCGAGTTCGTCCACCTTGACCCACTCGATCTCGCCCACTCGTTGGAGCACCAGCTGAGCTACTCGATCCCCGCGGCTCACCGTGTAGTCATCGGTCGGATCGGTGTTGACGAGTACCACCTTTAGCTCGCCTCGGTAGGCGCAGTCGATCAGCCCTGGGGCATTCACCACACTGATCCCGTGGCGCAAAGCCAAACCTGAGCGGGGAAGCACGAAACCTGCCCATCCACGAGGAATAGCGATAGCGATTCCGGTTGCTACCAATTCACGGCCACCACCAGCACTCAGCGTGGCGTCATGGCGCGCATACAGGTCGACTCCTGCGTCGCCGCTGTGGGCATAGGTCGGTAGCGGAAGGTCAGCATCGAGTTGGGTCACCTCAACCCGAACCGGATCAGCGCCGGTAGTCACGGGCCGCTCCCTCCAACGGCTCGACCTCAAGGGTGACGCCGTCGATAGCGGTGACTCTGATGACCTCTCCAACCTCAACCGGGGTCGCCCGGTTTGTTCGAGCCCGCCAGTCAGCGCCACCGACGGTGACCACCCCATCGGGACCAACGCGCTCCACCACTACGCCCTCTGCGCCGATCATCCACTCCCGTCCGATGGTCGGTGTTGCAAATCGCGTGCGAGTCATCGACGGCATGCCAGCGGTGAATGTCAGCATCACCCCACCGATGCCGACGATCAGAGAGAGCCATGGAGGGCGAAGTGAGACTCCGGGCAACGGCTCGAAGAGCCAGAGTGACCCAACGATGGTGAGGGCGATTCCCACCCCCGTCCACGTGCGTGGGATTCCAACCTGTACGTCAACAGCGAATGCCACCATTGCAACAACGATCAGGGCGACTGCCCACGCCCGACCCGGGAGTTCGGCAATGCCGTAACCGGCGAGCAAGGTGCTCGCCGCGCCGACAACACCAGCCACGCCGATGCCAGCGGTGAAGAACTCGAAGATGAGCAGGGCGAGTCCGGTGAGTAACAAGAGATAAGCAACGGGAGGGCTTGCAACGGTGTGCAGCAGTTGGTCGAACAGACCGAGCTTTGAGAATCTCGGAACCGCCACCGTGTTGCGTTGGACCGTTCCCTCGTCGGTCACAACTTCGATGGTGGTCTCAAGAACGATGTCGCCATCGGTGTAACCGTCGAGGGCGTCGAGCATGTTGGCGATAGTGGCGATCCCCTCGTCGGAGACCCGCTGGTCGAACACTCCAAGCTGGCGAGCCTCGGTCAGGCCGACGGTTTGGTTGGCGAGGGGCGCTATCCGGGTTGCTCCTGCAGCGTCAGGTCCGGTCAGCGATGTGTCGAGGTGGCCGACTTTGGCACCGGGAGCCATCCCACTGACATCAGCAACTCCGAGCAGGTGAACAGCCCCGCCATACAGGTGGGCGCCGGTCGGACCGACCCAGACAGCGATCGGCACCACCGATTCATCAACCACCTCAAGCACGTCCAGCAGTTCGTCGTTGTCGATTACCGATCCACCTGAATCGACCTGGAGGATGAGCGCCTGACTTCCGTTCGTTGCAACTCGCTCAACGGCGGCGATGATCTCGTTGGCTACGACGTGATCGATAAAGCCGTCGACTTGGAGGACGTCGACCGGTGGAACCTCGTCGGTGGCGGTGTCGTCTTGGGCGAGCACCGATCCTGCACCCAATCCGAGCACCGCAATGCCAGTGAGAAGGGCGATGGCTAGTCTGCGCACGAGTGCCTCCGGAGCTCGAATCGTTCAATGTCGCTGTCAGCGACGGCAGGTGGCGTCATTCGCCGTGGCGCCTGCCCGATGGCACCCTACCGAGTGCCGACCGTGGTGGCAGGGTGCTGCTTGTGCTCGGCAAGGGTGGCGTTGGTCGCACCACGACCTGCGCTGCGATCGCCCACGCCGCTTCGACCGATGGACTCCGTGTGCTGCTTGTCGGACTTGACGGTCGGACGACGTTGGACGAGATGACTCGGGGAAGTGAGATCACGGTTCGGATGGTCTCGGCCGGTTCGGCCCTCGAGGACTATCTGCTCGACCAGGGTTTCGGGGGCTTCGCGAAACGACTGGCATCCTCCGGGGTGATCGAGGTGGTCGGGGCAGCCGCCCCGGGAATTCACGACTTGGTGGTACTCGGGAAGGTGAAACAGTTCGCCAACGAAGGCCGATGGGATCTGATTGTTGTTGATGCGCCAGCTGCGGGTCATGCCACTTCGATGCTCACCTCGGTTCATGGTCTCCTCGACATCGTGGAGGGCGGTCCGATCCGCGAGCAGGCTGTGGCGGTTCGTGCGCTCTTACTCGACCATGATCGATGCGGTTCAGTAATGGTCACGTTGGCGGAATCGACGCCGGTTTCCGAGTCGCTTGAACTAGCGGAGTTGACCCGATCTGAGGTTGGAGTAGCAGTAGCAGCCGGGGTGGTTTCGTCTGTGGAACCAGTTCGGAATGCGCCGCAGCCAGACGAGATTCGGGGTGTCAAAGGTGCGCCCGCACTGCGTGAACTCATGGAGAGAGCCGTGATCGATGCCACGGTCATCGAATCGTCAATCCACCGGTTCTGCGCACAACTCTCTGCCCCATGCGCTCTGCTTCCTCGGTTGCCGGTCGCCGGCGTCGACGCTGATACGGCACGACTGCTTGGCCAGGTTCTCGCTGCAGGAGGTATCCGATGAATGAGTTCGTCGATCTGATCGATGAACGGTCGGTGATGGTGTGTTGCGGCGCCGGTGGCGTGGGCAAGACAACACTCTCAGCAGCTGTTGGTCTGGCGGCGGCGCAGCGTGGACGTCGGGTGGTTGTTGTCACGGTTGATCCGGCGAAGCGGTTAGGTGAGGCATTGGGACTAGCCGACGGCTTGGGTCCTGACCCTGAGCGGCTCGACCTCAGCATCGAGGGTGATGGGGAACTGTGGGCAATGATGCTCGACCCGTCGGTCGAGTTGGAACGGGTCATCCGGTCTCACGCTGTCCGGCCTGGCCAGGCCGAAGAGGCACTGGCGAATCCCTTTACCCGGTCGATCAGCACCGCACTTGGGGGTACACAGGAATATATGGCGACCGAGGTGGTGTATCGGTTGGCACACGACGATCGTTTCGATCTGGTGGTGGTCGATACCCCTCCAAGCGACCGGGCTATGGAGGTGATCGACGCTCCTGATGTGCTGGTCAGATTCCTTGATCATCAGGTCTTCAAACTGCTGATGGGAACCGGCGGTCGGGCGATGCGGTTGCTGTCGGCAGCGACCCAACCTCTACTTCGGGCGGTTGGCCGGGTGATCGGAACGGCGGTGCTTGATGACGTCGTGGGGTTCCTTCGATCGTTCACCGGCATGGAGACCTCGTTTCG
>JBDQKN010000078.1:0-8291 GCA_040263235.1 Ilumatobacteraceae bacterium | reverse complement strand
GTCTTCGAACAACTGGTGGCGCGTGCGGACGTGTTCGTCACCAATCTCCGCCCTGGCTCTCGCGCTCGGGCGCGGGTGACCCACAACGATCTGGCCGCTCTCAGGCCCGATCTCGTTTGGGTTGCGGCAGCCGGTTACCGGCCCGATTCTGATGCCGCAGATGATGCGGCCTATGACGACATCATCCAGGCCGCTACCGGAATCGTCGACAATCATCACCGTGCTGGATTGCCTCCAGTGATCTCTCCAACGCTGATCGCCGACAAGGTGGCCGGAATGGCGATCGCTCAAGCGGTTACCGCAGGTCTGCTGCACCGAGAGCGCACCGGTGAAGGAACGGCAACGACGCTCGCCATGCACGACCTGCTCCGCGGTTTTCTTCTCGTCGAGCATGGCGCTGCAGCCATCCCTGAACCACAACTCGGTCGAGCTGGATATCCGAGACTTCTGAGCCCCGAGCGACGACCGTTGGCGACCACCGATGGACTGGTAGCAGTCCTGGCCTACGAACGGCATCACTTTGAGGGTCTGATCACGATTGGTGGCAGGGTTGAGATGCTCGAGGACGAACGATTCCTGAGCCGGCTTGGTCGGCTAGAGAACATCGATGAGTTGTACCGGGAGTATCAACGAATGGCTGCGACCATGTCGACGGCTGAATTTCTCCAGCGATGCCGAGACGCCGGTGTGCCCGCACACCGGGTGGAGACCCTCGACGACGTCGTAGGAGCCCTACCGATCGTCGATCACCCAATCGCTGGCCCATATCGGGTGACGCCGTCGCTGGCTCCTGGGGTTGAACCCGACGAGCCCCCGAGACGGCCGGCCCCACTCCTTGGACAGCATGGCCGGGAGGTGCTCATCGAACTCGGATATAGCAATGACGAGGTTGATGCACTCGAGAATGACGGTGTGCTCGGGCGCTACGGTTCCGAGGCGTGACCACCAGTTCGGATTCGATCGGCCGTCCACGTGAGGCTGTGCGCTCATTGCCCGCGTACAAACCCGGGAAAGATGCCAAGCAAGCAGAGATCGATCACGGCGTCACCGACGCGGTGAAGCTCGCGTCGAATGAGAATCCCGAGCCGCCGATCGACCCGGTGGCAGTGGCCGTGCAGTCGGCGATCAATGGAGTGAATCGCTACGCCGATCACCGCGCTGTTGCTCTGCGTTCCCGCATCGCTGACTGGGTGGGTGTCGACGAAGCGATGGTGACGGTTGGTAACGGCTCTGTGGGAATTCTTCAGCAGATATTCCTTACCTATGTGGACCCAGACGATGAGGTTGTGTTCGGTTGGCGATCCTTTGAGGTCTATCCAATCTTCACCCAACTGGCCGGCGGTACCGCTGTTCGTGTTCCGTTGGCTTCGGACCTGTCGTATGACATCGACGGGATCCTCGAAGCGATCACCGAGCGCACGAAACTCGTGATGCTTGCGACGCCGAATAACCCAACCGGCACGATCATCACTCCTGAGGATTTGGCTCGCATCGCAGAGAAAGCCGGGAGCGGAACCATTGTCGTCGTCGATGAGGCCTACCGGGAGTTCGTCGGCGATACGACGGCTGACCCGGTGCATGACCTCATCGGCCGATTCCCGAATGTGATGGTCACACGAACCCTGTCCAAAGCGCATGGTCTCGCTGGCCTTCGGGTGGGGTACGCCGTAGCGCACCCCACCGTTATCGCCGACTTCGACAAGTGCGCTCTACCGTTTGCAGTGAACGCCTTAGCCCAGGCCGCCGCCATCGCCGCAATCGACAACATCGACATGATCGAGCACCGTGCGCACCAGATCGTTGCTGAACGCAACCGAGTCGAGGCCGGGCTCAGAGACTTCGGATGGTGGTTGCCGGAACACCGCGCAAACTTTGTCTATCTCGACTCAGGTGAACGAACCGATGAAATCACGCTTCATCTGGAGCGTGCCGGTCTCGTGGTGAGGCCCTTCGTCGGGGAGGGCATCAGAGTTACGATTGGAAGCACGACCGAAAACGATCGGTTTCTCGCCGCTATGGAGTCTGTCGAGCCCGGCCGGAGGTCGCTGTGAAGCTCATTGAATTTATCTTCCCCCCCGACCCCCGCTCGGTGGGGTCTGACCCCGATTACCGATTCACCCTCGCGAATGAACGGACGTTCCTCTCTTGGCTCCGAACATCGTTGGCCCTCGTGGCTGGAGGACTTGGCGCAGTGGTGGTACTCGCCGATGTGACCGGCATTGAGGTGCTTGCAGTGGTGGTGCTTGCTCTTGCGTTCGTCGCTGCGGGCACCGCCTATCGGCGGTGGGCCTTGAACGAACGAGCGATGCGCCTAGACGAACCCCTTCCACCATCGCTGTTACCCAAGGTGATGACCATCGGTGTTGCGCTCATCGGCGTCGTGGCCGTCATCCTGCTGATCATCGACTCGCAATGACCGCGTCAAAGGGTGACCTTCCTACTGGGCGTCCGACTCGACATTTCGATCCCGGCGTCCAACACGAGCGCACTGCACTTGCCTGGGAGCGCACGGGGCTTGCGACCATTCTTGCCGGAGCCACCCTTGCGCGATTCGCATCAACGCACATTCATTACGTACTCGGAACCGTCGGGGCGGTGTGGGTGGCACTCGGTGGTGTTGTGTTGTTCTGGGCTAGTTGGCGTTACGAGGCACTCCATGGTCCTTTGCGGGCAGGGCAAAGTCCTGCTCACCCGTCGATGGCGCGTCTTGTCGGAATGAGTGCAGTGGGGTTCACTGGGTTTGCTCTGGTGCTGACCGTCTACCTTGCAGTGATCGACAACTGAGAGTGGGGGAACATGGGAGCGATCATCACCGGGTGGGGTAAATGCCGCCCGCCACTGTCACTGACCAACGCCGACCTCGAGCAGCTGGTCGACACCGACGACAATTGGATTCGTGACCGGACCGGTATTGAGTCACGAGGAATGTGCCATCTCGAAACCACCGACATGGCTGAAGTGGCTGCGCGCCACGCCATGGCGGCGGCTGGCATCGGCCCAGAAGACCTTGATCTGATCGTTGTCGCGTCCGTCACGCCAGAGATCACCTGTCCCTCGAATGCGTGCGTGCTCCAGGAACGCCTCGGCGCTACGGGAACCGCCGCATTCGATCTCAATGCTGCCTGCTCTGGCTTTGTTTACGGCCTGGCGACGGTTTCGTCGATGGTCTCTTCAGGGGTTGCGCGGCGTGCCCTGCTCGTCGGCGTCGAGAAACTGCACTTCGTCATGGACTACCGCGATCGGAACACGTGCGTGTTGTTCGGCGACGGTGCGGGTGCCGTCATCGTCGAATCTGGTCCCGACGGAACTGGCGTGCTCGCTGTCGATCTGGGCGCTGACGGCGTGATCGGCTCGACCATGGTGTTCGAGACCCTCGGCACTCGGGGAGAACTGCAACACGACCGCGATCCCGCCCGGAATCGCCTCCACTTCGAGGGTCAGGCCGTGTTCAAGATCGCCGTGAAGGGGATGTCTGAGTCAGTGACCCGCGCCCTCAATGATGCTGGTCTCGGCGTTGAAGATGTCGACGTTGTGGTGCCTCATCAGGCAAACGAACGCATCATCAGGGCCGCTACATCACGTCTCGGTGTCGATGAGTCGAAGGTGGTCATCAACATCGCGCAGCACGGCAATACCTCGGCGGCATCGATCCCGATGGCACTCACAGATGCGCTCGATCAAGGAAGAATCGCTCCAGGCGACACGGTGGTCTTCACCGCGTTCGGCGGAGGGGTGACCTGGGGGTCAATCGTCATGAACTGGGGTGATCGCGTCGAACGGGTCGAGGAGTGCGACGCAGAGATGGCGCCACCCGAGGGCGATGTCTTCGATCTCCTTGCAGCGAATCGGGCGTTCTTCGCCCCCCTTCACGAGGACTGACTGAGCGGGACCGAATTCTCTCAGCCGACCTGATGGCTGATGATCTCGATGAGCAGACCAGCACAGGAAACCGAGACGAGCGCGACCACCATGCGGTCGAAGGTCGGGCCTGACAACCGCGATCGCATCCACCCTCCGAGCGGAACGGTTGCGACCACCATTGCCGTTAGAAGGGCAGAAACACCGAGTCGTCCATCGAGTAGCCCCTGTTGGGCAAGCGTTGCCGTTTGAACGATGCCAATGAGCCCAAAGGCGGTCGCTATCGAGAACACAAACGCCTCTCGATCGATTCGGAGGGCCAGATGCCACGCAGCGACCACCGGCCCAGACACCCCGGCGCCGCCTTGAAATGCTCCGGCGAGAAGTCCTGCCATCGGGCCGTACACACCGACTCGCGCGGGATCGACGGTGAGATCAGGGTGTCGAAGCCGCTGGACCAGCCAGACGGCGATGATGAGGGCCAGAGCGCCGAGGGTGACGTCCTCGGGCACAACACCGAGAGTGAGTGTGCCGATGACCGCCCCGAACGATCCAGTCAGGCAGAACACCAGCAGTCCACGCGTTCCTCGTCGCGCATCGCGATGTCGCACCACGATGCCGATGTTCTGCGCCACAGCAGGGATCGCAAGGACAGCGATGCCGGTCTCGGGCCCGACGAATGCCGAGATTATGGGGAGCGCGATGATCGGTAGCCCCATCCCGGTCACGCTCTTCACGATCGACCCGATCAGCACGGCGACGCCGATGACGACGACTTCCCAGAGTTGCACGGATCAGATCACTTTGAGATCGTCAAACGACGAGATTCGATTCGAGTCAGATCCAGACCGCTCGACCAACTCGAAGGTCAGTTCGGACAGGTCGATCGAAGCGTGAACCGAATGCGCCCCGTCGGTTGAGGTTCTCGTGAGTTCAAGAACGTGATCCCCAGCAGTGGGAACACCGATCGTGCATGGTCCGTCGAAGGCCGGGTGGTCGACACGCCAACGAAGCATGGCGAGTTGGCGAGTCACCACCGGGCGCTCGAGTTCACTGATCAATTCTCTTGGGCCATACCGATGACGGTTGATGTCTCGCCCGACTCCGGTTCGTGCCAGCAGATCGAGGTCGTTGGCCCCTGCAAGCAGTCCGACGTAGTACACCTGAGGGACTCCAGGGACGAGCATCTGAATGAGCCGGGCGATGAGGTAGGCCTGCTCGTTGCCGCCGAGGGCATCGAAGAATGTGCAGTTCACCTGGTAGACGTCGAGGTTCGACGCTGCGGCGCCGGTGGCCAACTTGCTGGTGCCCCCCGAGTTGCGGTGAATACCCTCGATCAATGCTGCGATCCGGTCGGGGGTCAGGAGCCCCGGCCGAGCTGGATCATCAGGGTCGGGTCCGACATCGACTACCCCGATGCCGTCGTGCGTATCGAGCACGGTTACACAGTTGGTGGGTCGGATGGCCAACCAGTTCCTGAGGGGCCCGGCATCCGCTTGGCCGATGGCATCGAGGACGAGCGGGGGGAGTGCGAAGTCATAAACCATGTCGACCCGCCGAGCAATCTCAATTTGCGACTGGTGATATCCGTGCACTTCGACCAGTACGACCATGCCCCGCTCTCGGCAGCGGCGGGCAAAGTCATCGATGAATTCGAAGGTCTCCGGAATCATGAAACACGATGTTCCGGCACGCTTGATGGCGTAGCCGACTGCGTCGAGTCTGATCTGGGTCACACCAGACTTCGCCAGTTGGTCGACGATCGACATCAGGTGAGCGTGACCGGGCGCGCTCTCGACGTCGATGTCGATCTGCTTCGAAGTGAACGTGGTCCAGGCCAGCCGGGTCTCACCTGAGGCCATTGAGACCTTCGTGAATGGCATACCGGGCCTCGGACGGTAGATCCGCGCGAGATCAGCCTCAGGTGCACCGTCAGGGAACACCGACGACATGGTGAGAAACATCCCAGCAGATGGAGATTGGTCACCATTGGCGAGCCAGTCTCGGAATTCTGCCGAGTCGTCAGATACATGATTCACGATGATGTCGGCCATCACCTCGTAACGGTCGGCGATGTGGGCGACATCGTCCCAGGTGCCGACTCGTGGGTCGACACTGGTGTGGTCCACCGGATCGAACCCGGCATCGGCGCCGTCGATCGGCACGAAGAACGGGAGGATGTGAACCCCACCGAATGCCCCATTGAGAGGCCCTTCAAGCATTTGAAGCACGCCGAGTAGATCCCCGGCGAATCGGTCGGCATAGGTGATGAGCTGGGGGGCGTTGCGCATTCTCAGCCGAACCGGACGGCAACTTCGGCGAGGATCACATCTTCGCTGAACACCTCGTTGTCATCGGCGCCGGCTACCTCTCGTGCTGCGGAGAACAGCGCACGTCGGAGAACCGATGACGAGATCCGGGCATCGATGTCGGCGATCATCTCGAGCACGTGGCCCTCGGCAACCGCGGTTCGAGCACGATCGACGGCACCAGCCAGGTAACGCTCAAAGGACGCGCCGGTGTCGCGCCAATCCTCGGAAATGCCTCGGATGGCTTCGACTTCGGTCGGGTCCATCCGGTCGTCGGCCATCATGACGAGCGCCAACAATTCGAGGGCAGCCTCGTGCTCGCGGTCGGCAGTGGCGTGAATTGCCACACCTCGGTACAACTCCACCAATCGATCGTTCATCTGTCCATCCTGTTGTCTCGTGCCTCGCCGCACTGTGAAACCGTACTCAGTAGACGGGCTGGGGGATCGACAGGGCCCGTCGCAGGAACGACAACTGGTGGATCAGGAGGTTCTCTGCCACGACCTCCTGAGGCGTCATGTGGCTCACCCCAGCGAGGGGAAGTACTTCGTGAGCGCGTCCGGCTGCAAGTAAGGAGGAGGAAAGTTGGAGCGTGTGGGCAGCGACGACGTTGTCGTCGGCCAGTCCGTGGATCAAGAGAAGTGGGCGAGTGAGCTGACCTGCGATCGGCAGGAGTGACGATGCGTCGTAGGCCCCGGCACGTTCCTCGGGGAGGCCGAGATAGCGCTCCGTGTAATGGGTGTCATACCAACGCCATTCGGTCACCGGTGCCCCTGCGACTGCCGCATGGATGACGTCAGGGCGCCGGAGCACGGCCAGAGCTGCGAGATAGCCCCCGAAACTCCATCCACGGATCCCAACCCGAGAGAGATCGAGTTGGGCTAGACCCTCGTCGTGAGCCGCCGAGGCTGCGATGTTGAGGCCGGCGACTTGATCTTCGAGTGTCGTTGAAGCGAGGTCTCCCGACACTGCTCTCTCCCACGCCGACCCGCGCCCTGGTGTTCCGCGGCCGTCACAGACAACGACTGCGAATCCCTGATCGGCGAACCATTGCGAGGAAGCGAATGCTCGGCTTGAGCGAACCACCCGCAAGGCATGCGGTCCGCCATACGGATCGAGCAGCACTGGTAGGGGGCCCGATATCGGCCTGGCGGGGAGCAGAAGTGCGACATCGAGTTCGTGCCCGCTCGGAGCCGTGCCCCGAACGATCCTGACCCGTGGTTCGACGAGAGGGCGTTCGACAAGGGACGTGATGTGGTCGCCGCCGGGCAGTACCCAGGGTTGTTCGTGCCGGTCAAGCCCGGTCTCGCGTGCGACGTAGCGCAGGGTCGTTCCCACTGCGCTCACCACGCCATCGGGCTGAGCCAGGGGTACAGCCCCGAGGTCGGCGGTCCACGACCACAGGTGCAGCACGGTGGCGTCGTTGACCGGGTTGGCGGTGAACAGCACCTCGTCGGCCGAGGCCGAGATAACTGAACGAACCTGCAGATCGGTTGGGGTGACACATTCGCCACCCACGGCGAGGCGCCGCGCCCCATCGCTGTCGATGCAGGTGATGATCTCGTTTGGACCAATCCCAACAGGACATCCCGGAACGAGGTCAACCCAGTGATCATCGGTCTCGGCGTGGATGAGCCGTGAGGTGCCGTCGGGCTCAACTCGCCTGACCTCAAGTCGGCGTTGGTCGCGAGATTGGAGTGTTACTAGCGGGCCGCTCTCGTCCCACGAGACCCTCGCCAGGTATTCGAGATCGTCACGATCCCAGTCCACGGGGATGACCTCGGTGCCATCGACCGCCACGAGGTAGAGCGTCACGGCGGCATTCGCCGTTCCCGCCGATGGATACCGCAATCGGCGCGCCGCCTTCCACGGCGTCGCAGGGTCGGTGAGATCCCACTCGTCGATTGGAGACTCGTCGACGCGGCACACGGCGATTCGGTTGCCGTCCGGCGACCACCAGTGACCTCGGTACCTCCCCATCTCCTCGGCGGCGATGAATTCGGCCATTCCCCAACTCACCGTCGGGAGGTCCTCCCCCAGGTCGAGGAGCACCTCGGGAGCCTCACCTGATTCGATGCGCTCCAATGAGACGTCGATGACGATGAGTCGTCCCTCGCGGACCAT
>JBDQKN010000077.1:0-8386 GCA_040263235.1 Ilumatobacteraceae bacterium | reverse complement strand
TGCTAGCACCGGGAACTCCGGTCAGCCGGCCTGTGACCAGTCCGCCGGTGACGGACTCAGCGACGCCGAGCGTCCAGTCTCTCTCAGCCAACATCCCGAGCACGACCGACTCCATCGTCTCATCGTCCACGCCGAATACCTGTAATCCGAGAATTTCCCTGATCTGCTCCTCCCACGGAGCAAGGAGGGCATCGGCGGATCGACGATCAGGGGCACGAGCTGTAAGTCGGACCTTCAATCCCTCCCAGCCACTCGCAAGAAATGCAAGTGTTGGGTTACCAGCCGAGTCGAGTTCATCGATGATGCCGTCGAGGCGCTCGTTGAGGCCACTCTCACTCTCGCCCCAGGTCCGCAATGTGCGACTCGAGATGGTCCATTGCTCCCCAGAGCGTTGTTGGAGGTCAGGCAGAATCGCCCGTTGGAACATGTCTTTCAGCTCGTGTGGAACTCCAGGAACGGCGTACACAACTCGCTGAACTGGCCCGGACGGACCTTCAAGCGTGACCGGGCAGATGAGACCAGGAGCTGTGCCTCGGGTCTGCTCGATGATGGTGGCGCCGACCGGCACCATTGCCTGACGAAGGTTGTTCTCGGGCATCGCTCGGTTCCGGGAACTGAACATGTGCCGAATTACGTCTGCCACGTCTTCGTCTAGGAGGAGCTCGACCCCCATGACTGCTGCGATCGCCTCTCTGGTCAGGTCGTCGTGGGTCGGCCCAAGGCCACCGCAGATGATCACCGCATCGGCCTCAGCGGTCATTCGCTTGAGGTGACCGATGATTCGATCGACGTTGTCACCAACCTTCACCTGACTCAACGAGTCGAAACCGTGTAGGGCGAGGTTCTCACCCAACCAAGACGAGTTGGTGTCGATGATTTGACCGAGCAGAAGCTCCGTTCCAATCGCAAGCACATCACACCGCATCGGGAACCCCCTTCGAACCAGTTCGGCTGACGGCCAGATACTGCGCCCCACTTATCAGGGCAAGTACCACCGCTACCCAGAGCAGAGAATTCCATAACCACCGATGATCGATGGCAAACCACGGCCAGAGGGCGAACCCGATAGCCAATTGCTGAAGGACAGTCTTGTATTTCGCGAGTTGTGAGGCGGGCACACTCACCCCTCTGGATCCGACCAGAATTCGATAGACGCTGATCACTACTTCGCGTCCAGCGATGAGCGCTACCGGCAACAGCCAGAACACGTCGCGGGCAACCAGAGTAAACATCGCTCCCAGAACGAGCACCTTGTCGGCCAGCGGGTCGAGGAATGCGCCCGATGAGGTGGTTCCGTGTCGGCGAGCGATCCATCCGTCGATCCCGTCCGAGAGGCTGAGGACGAACCACAACCCGAAGGCCAACCATGATCCTCGCGGGTGGTCTGGAATCACCAGAAACATCACCGGTGAGAGCACCAGGCGTCCGGCGGTAATTGCGTTCGCCCAAGTGGCGAGAGCATTGGGGTCAACGGGCATCAGGACATCATCGCCGAGTCGGGATCATCGGGGACGAATCCGCCATCAGCAACGAGATCGGGGCCATTGGCATCCAGGATCAGCACCTCGGATATCGAACCGGGGCGGAGGGCCGGATCAACGTGGATCACACCATCGATCTCAGGAGCCTCGTAATGGCTACGAGCCACGCCAGACTCATCGACGAGCACCATGAGGTGCTGGCCAATGAGTTCATCTCGGCGATCGGCTGTGATCGCGTCCTGCAGTTCACGCAGTTCCCCTAGGCGCTGAGCCATAAGCCCCGGGTCGACCTGCCCGTCGAGTGTGACCGCATGGGTCCCCTCCTCGGGGCTGAACGAGAAGAATCCGCACCAATCCAGCTGAGCTGCCTCCACGAAGTGAAGTAACTGGTCGTGGTCCTGCTCAGTCTCCCCTGGGTACCCGACGATGAAGTTCGACCGCATCGCAGCATCGGGTTGCCTGCTCCTGATGGTGTTGATCCGTTCGAGGAATCGTTCGCCATCGCCCCAGCGACGCATTCTTCGCAACAACGGCTTGCTGACGTGCTGCAACGACAGATCGAAGTAGGGCACGCCTGTCTCGAGGATTGCGTCGATCAGTGCGTCGTTGAGGTCGCTTGGGTAGAGGTAGAGAAGACGCACCCGATCAACGGCTTCCGCAACCGCCTTCACCAACGGCACGATCGAACCCGACCCGAGTTCATCGGGGCGGTCCGTCCCATACGAGGCCAGGTCCTGTGCAACGAGAACGATCTCACGAGCTTCGAGCGACTCAACTTCGGACAGAATCGACGACAGGTCGCGACTTCGCTGAGGTCCCCGAAACGACGGTATCGCACAGAACCCACAAGATCGGTTGCAGCCCTCGGCCACCTTGACATAGGCCCATGGTCGCTCGGATTTTGGTCGAGGGAGATTCAACAGATCGATGGCGGGGATCGGAACCTCGGTCACCGGAATCATTCGTCGAGGAGGAGCCGCCAACGGGACACCAAAACCGGCCACCTGATCCACCTCGGGAAGCGCTTCGGCGAGCTCGGTTCCATAACGCTCGGCCATGCAGCCCGTCACCACCAGCCGAGACGAGGAAGCGCGGCGGCCATCAAGAGCCAAGATGGTGTCGATGGACTCTCTCCGTGCCTCATCGATGAACGCACAGGTGTTGACGACGACGAGATCCGCTGAGGAGGGGTCGTCAGTGGCGGCCATTCCGTCAGCGATGAGCGACCCAACGATCTTGTCGGAGTCGACCTGATTCTTCGGACAGCCGAGCGTCTCGAGGTAGAAGCTTCCGCCCTTTGTCACCGAACGGAGGCTAGTCCCACCCGGTGCTCCAGCGATGTGTAACCGGCAACCTCACGTGACACACTCAGCCCCATGACCGACAACACCGACCCCGGAGAGGTTGAATTCTGGGTCGATCCCGTCTGTCCGTGGTGTTGGGTAACCGCCAGGTGGATGGTTGATGAGGTCATCCCGGCCCGAGGGCTGACGGTTCGATGGCAGCCGATCAGCCTGCTCTTCAAGAATCAACCAGAGCCCTCAAGCGCCTACTTCGCCCCGGTCGCGGCAACCCACCGCATGCTCAGGGTCATGGAGGCTGCCCGTGCCGGCGGCAATGAAGGTGAAGCATTCGCGGTCTACTGGCATCTGGGAACGCGAATTCACCATGACCGAATCCTCGATGCAAACGAGCCAATCGACATCGCAGCAGAACTGAAATTGGCGGGACTCGACCCCGGATACGCCGATGCGGCCGAGGACGAGGCTTGGGACGCCGTGATTACTGAGCGAATGCAACGGGGACTTGATCTCGTTGGGTCCGATGTTGGAACTCCGATCATCGCATTCAATGATCCGGACGGCGTCAGACGCGGAGTATTCGGTCCGGTGATCACCCGTGTTCCTGATCGGATCCGTTCCCTTGCTCTTTGGGACGCCGTTGTCGCACTTGGTGGAATCGATGGATTCTGGGAGTTGAAGCGAACACGAACCGAACGGCCGGAGTTCGGCGAACGACCCGACCAGCCTCAGATCTGACCATTCGCGCGCAGTAGCTCGAACTCCTCGACGGTCATGAGCACCTCGCGTGCTTTGGAGCCCTCACTCGGTCCAACCACACCTCGCTGCTCGAGGAGGTCCATAATCCGTCCAGCTCGGGCGAAGCCGACCTTTAACTTTCGCTGCAGCATCGATGTTGATCCGAGTTGGCTACGTACAACCAATTCGATTGCTTGGCGCATGATGACTGCATCTTCGTCGTCATCTCCGGCAGAGAACGCATGGGTGTCTGAGGTGACGTCGAGATCGGAAGCGAAGCCAGGCAGCGGCGTCGCGCCACCAGCCCCGGGATCTGCCTCCACCTCACCCGAGTAGATCGGCTCGGGGGCCTGAGCCCGCCAGTGCTCAACCACCTTGCGCACCTCCTCCTCGCCCACCCACGACCCTTGGATCCGGTTAGCGACTGAGGAATTTCCCGGCAGGAGCAACATGTCTCCCTTCCCGACGAGTTTTTCTGCGCCAGGCTGGTCGAGGATGACCCTGGAGTCGGTGAGACTCGAGACAGCAAACGCCATTCTGGCTGGCACGTTCGCTTTGATAACGCCGGTGATCACGTTTACCGACGGGCGCTGGGTGGCGACGATGAGGTGGATCCCAACGGCACGCGCCTTCTGCGCGATCCGCGTAATGGACTCCTCGACATCGCGTGCCGCAACCATCATCAGGTCGTTCAACTCGTCGACAACCACAACGATGTAGGGCATGTGTTCAAACTCGGCGAGGTCGCGCCCAGCCGGCACGTTGAGCTTCCCACTGAGAACTGCCGCGTTGTATCCAGTGATGTCGCGGTAACCGCATTCGGACAGAGCGTCGTAGCGCTTCTCCATCTCCTTCACGGCCCAGCCAAGTGCGTTGGCTGCCTTCTTCGGATTGGTTACTGGCTGGGTCAGGAGATGAGGCAATCGCTGGTACTGGCCCATTTCGACCTGCTTTGGGTCGATCAAGATCAAACGCACCTGATCAGGTGTTGTGCGCATCAGCAGCGAGGTGATGATGCAGTTGATTCCACTTGACTTGCCGGCGCCGGTTGCTCCAGCGATGAGCAGATGAGGCGTCGTCGCCAGATTGAGGAACACCGCTCGACCGGCAATGTCTTTCCCGATCGCGACTTCGAGCGGGTGTGTGGCCGATCCCGCCTCAGGCGAGGCCAGCAAGTCGCCGAGTGCGACCAACTGACGTTTTGCATTTGGCACTTCGACTCCGATTGCCGACCGCCCCGGGATCGGAGCGAGGATGCGAACGTCGGTTGCAGCCATTGCATACGCAATGTCTCGCTGGAGGCTGGTTACTTTGGCCACCTTGACACCAGGTCCGAGCTCGAGCTCAAACCGAGTGACCGTCGGACCCACTGTGGAGCCGACGAGTTGTGTCTCGACCCCATGTTGAGCGAGCGACTCCTGAAGGGTTCGGCCGCGTTCCTCTACCGCCTTCATGTCGACGGCCTGAACTCCGGTCTGCTCGAGATAGCCGATAGGCGGCAACGACCACTCCCCGGGCCCTGCAGCGGGCAAGGGCTCGGTTGGCGTTGATGTTCTCGAAGGGCCCGCTGGCGTGGACCGCTTCCGTTTTGACGGTTTCGAAGGTGGAGCTACATCGGAGAATTCATCGTCATCAGCAAGGTCGTAGAGCTTGGGTGGGGCAGCCAGCGGGTCGATCGATGGTCTGACATCATCGCCGGAGCTGTCAAGATTTTGTTGAGCGGCTCGCCGTTTCCGTTCGGCTGATCGCTCGCTCTGCAGGGAAGATAGATCTGCGACCCATCGTCGCGCCTGCCGTGCAACGGGGCGCAGGACGGCACCGACACCATGACCAGTCTGCAGTGCCATCGTCCGAAGGGTGGTCTTGGTGATGACAGCGATACCGCCAATCAGTACTGCTGCCAGAAGCACCCCTGCACCGGCAGGGGCTAACAGCCGTTCTGTCGGTTCGCCAACAAGGGCTCCAAGGAGGCCGCCCGCATCGC
Source organism: Ilumatobacteraceae bacterium (assembly GCA_040263235.1). Classification (GTDB taxonomy): domain Bacteria; phylum Actinomycetota; class Acidimicrobiia; order Acidimicrobiales; family Ilumatobacteraceae; genus Casp-actino5. The sequence goes on along the minus strand of JBDQKN010000077.1, from coordinate 2,882 downwards.
CCAGAGCATCGAGATTGTCCAAGGCCGATGGCGTCCTGATTACATGAACGAGGCCGAGGAACGACAGCGTTGCCATCGTCCATCCAATCCCAAGGCGGCTCGGCGACGAAGTCTCGCCATCTCGAACCAAGGCAACGCCGCCAGCAACAAAGGCCAATGGAAGAAATCGGCGCCCGACACCGAAGAGCCAGGCAAAGACGGTGTCAAGGCCGTTGCCGAGAGGCCCTGCCAGGTCGAACCAGAGGGCGAGTGCCAACAGCACTCCAACAGCGATCAGAACCACACCGACAAACCCCGAATCGCCGGGTGCATTTCTCTGCGCAGCCTTCGAGGAGCTTGAACGACTCCCCGCCGAACTCGACCCCTTGGCAGGGGCGCGTTTGGACGACGGAGATTTCTTTGATCGCTGAGCCATGACAGATCAACGGTACCAACGGGGTGCGCCGCTCTTCGGGCATACCCGAACTCTCACGCCGCTTGAACCCCGAGCACCCGTCCTTCAGGGTTGACGAGAACGAGGAGACGCCCTCCCTTGGAATTCTCGATTGAGACGTCGATCACCAACCCTCCGTCAGTGCCGGCACCTTGAACTGCAAGGTCGACGATCAACGGATCGTCTAGGTCAGCCTCGATTCCCGAAAAGATGACATCCGGGTCGATCTGCACGGCCGAACCTCGGAATACCACCCCCTCAGCCGAAACGGTGTCGCCAACCTGGTCGAGGCTCCCATCCTCCCATCGGTATTGAGTAGCAAAGGCTCCCTTCAACTGACCGGAATCCGAGTCCATCGATGTCTCGGCCAGAATCAAGGTCACCCCAGTCAGGTCAGCTGAGATCTCAAAGTAATCGAGGTCGGGTGCTCCGCCGAATAGGGCATTCATGGCGTCGATGGCAACAGGGATCTGGCCGGCTTGTGGCCGAGGACATGACGCCTCGCCACCACAACTCACCAGCAGCATCGCGGTGACCACGAGCCGCCACTTCATCAGGTCTCCATGACGACCGGAACGATCATCGGCCGACGGCGAGTTCGTTCATTGACGAACTTGCCGGCAGCGCGACGCACCTCGCGCTCAAGTGTCTCGATATCTCTCACGCCTTGGGCGAGGGCGGCGACGAGGGACGTCTCGATGGTGTCGCAGGCCTCATCGAGCAGGTCCTCCGCCTCGGGGGCATACACCCACCCGCGAGTAATGATCTCAGGTCCGGTAATCACAGAGCCGGATTGCACATCGACAGATGCGACGACCACTACCACGCCCTCCTCGGCCAACACTCGTCGGTCGCGGATCACACCATGACCGACGTCACCGATGATGCCATCGACGTAGACGTCGCCCGCTGGCACCCTGCCATCTGGCCGAAGGCCGTCGTCATCAAGTTCCAGAACGTCGCCGTCTTCACACAGCACAACGCGCTCGGCGGGTACTCCCATCACTTCGCCCAACGCAGCGTTCGCTATGAGATGCCGGTACTCGCCATGAATCGGGACGTACCACGTCGGTCGGACGATCGATAGATAGGTCTTGATGTCATCGGCTTGTGCATGGCCGGTTGCGTGAACGTCTGCGACACCAGAGTGGACCACTTTGGCTCCACGTCTCAACAGACCGTCGATCACGCGATTGACGTTGCTCTCGTTACCGGGGATCGCATGGCTCGAAAGAATGACCGTGTCATGCTCATCGATCTCGATGAAGCGGTTCTCGCCACGAGCGAGCAGCGACAGAGCCGACATGGGCTCGCCCTGGCTGCCGGTTGAGATCACGCACACCTGACCGGGCAGGTGGCGATCGACTTCTTCGATGTCGATTAGGGCGTCATCTGGAATTGAGATCACGCCTAGGTCACGGCCCAACCGGACGTTTTTCTTCATGCTGAGACCAAGAGTCGCCACTTTGCGACCCGAGGCTACAGCCGCATCGATGATCTGTTGGATGCGGTGCAAGTGGCTGGCGAAGCTCGCCGTGATGACACGACGATCTGAGTGTTCCGCAAAGAGCCGAGTCAGCACAGCGCCAACGGAGGTCTCGCTAGGCGCGAACCCGGACTCCTCGGCATTGGTCGAATCTGCAAGCAGTACCCGAACGCCTTCCGTCGCTGAAATCTGACCGAGACGGGCCAGATCGCATCGCCGTGAATCGACGGGTGTCAGGTCAATCTTGTAGTCACCCGAGTGAAGAACCACACCTTGGGATGTCCGAACAGCGATGGCATGAGCGTGGGGAACCGAGTGCGTGACCGGAATGAACTCCACGCTGAACGGGCCAACGTCAACGATGTCGCCATCATTGACTGGCATCGCAGTGATTCGGCCGAGAAGTCCAGCCTCCTCGACCCGATTCCTGGCCAGCCCAAGCGTCAGTCTTGATCCATAGATTGGCAACGGACCGTCCCGCCGGTCCCCTATTCCTGTTACGTCTCGGAGCAGGAACTGGATTCCACCGACATGATCCTCATGCCCGTGGGTGGCCACCAGCCCGACGATGCGCTGCGCGTTCTCTCGAAGGTAGGTGAAGTCGGGAAGAACTAAGTCAATCCCGTGCATCTCGGCTGATGGGAACATGATGCCGCAGTCGATAACAAGGATCGACCGGTCATCGCCGGACCCTTGCTCGATCGCCATGCAGTTACGGCCAATCTCACCGAGTCCTCCAAGTAGAACGATGCGAACTGGCTCAGCCACGAGCGCCTACCAGATCTGCATACACCCGACGAGCTCGGTCCTCGAGACCATCAGGAGCCGAACCCAACGGAAGGCGGCATTGGCCCACCGCGAACCCTTGTGTGCGAAGCATCGCCTTCGACGGAATCGGATTGGGAGCATCATCGCCGGTCTCGAAAGAAAAACTTGGAAGCATCCTCTGGTTCACTCGTCGAG
>JBDQKN010000076.1:0-8406 GCA_040263235.1 Ilumatobacteraceae bacterium | reverse complement strand
GGTGACTCGATCGTCGTCGTTGGTGGCGAAGGGATGTGGAACTGTCATGTCCATACCAACGACATCGGAGCTGCCATTGAGGTAGCGCTTGACCTCGACGGCCGGCCGAGCCGAATCCGGGTTACTGATCTCTTCGACGAAGTCGACGCGGAGCACGAACGCCGGGAAGCTGAGATGTCAGCACCAGATGGTGCAACTGCTCACGTTCCTTCACGGGCCGGTGCCGGACAACCGAGAGTGACGACAGCAATCGTGGCTGTCTCGAGCGGCCCTGGCCTCGACGACTTGTTCTCTGCGCTGAGGGTGCAGGGCATCGTGTCGGGAGGACAGACGCTCAACCCATCGACCGCCGAACTGCTCGATGTGGTGGAACATGTGAACGCCGATCAGGTGGTGATCCTGCCGAACAACTCGAACATCATTCCGGTTGCCGAACAGATCGATGGCCTCACCTCAAAGCGTGTGGTGGTGGTGCCCACCCGAACAATGCCTCAGGCGCTCGCCGCCCTGATCACCTACGACCCAGAGTCAGATGCCGAGACGAACGCCCACTCGATGGGGGCAGCGGCCAACGAGGTTCGCACCGGCGAGGTGACCACGGCTGTCAGAGACTCGCGGTCTGATGTTGGACCGGTCACCGAGGGCGACTGGATTGGAATTGTCAAGGGCGACGGCATCGCGGTGATCGGCATCACGGCCGAGGACGTTTGCTTGCGGCTCCTCGATCATCTCCTTGCTGATGGTGGTGAGCTCATCACGGTGGTGACGGGTGCCGATGCCGATCAGGCCGTTATCGATCGGGTTCTAGCCGAGCTCGGCACCCGTGCGCCGTCGGTCGACGTCGAGGTTCACCATGGCGGCCAACCGCTCTACCCGTTCCTCTTCGGAGTCGAATGACCAAGGGGCCGTCGCCAGACGACCACCCGTTGACCTTGCGGGATCTTGCAGGAATCGGGGTGGACCGCCTGCGGGGAGTCGGGGAATCACGTCGCCGAGCACTGGCTGACTTTGGAATCGACACCGTCCTCGATCTCCTCACTCACTACCCGAGACGGTGGATCGACCGAACAAATCAGATGCGGATCAATGACGCAGCGGTCGGTTCAGAGGTCTTGCTCATTGTCGAAGTTCGGTCGGTAGAGGAACGCACGGTCCGCAACCGCCGAAAGTTGGTGACCGCCAAAGTCGGGGACGGCAGTGGACAGATCAGCCTCGTGTTCTTCAACCAACCATGGCGGATGCGCCAGCTCGAGGTCGGCAGCTTGGTGGCTGTTCACGGCAAGATGGAGGAGTACCGCGGGTACCGCCAGATGACGAACCCCCTTGTCGATCCGATCGGGGACCGCACGGGCAGGATCGTGCCGGTGTATCCCCAGAGCGAGAAGATCCGGCTCTCCACGTGGGAAATCGCGGGTCTTGTCGAGCAGGCGCTACGACGATGCGAGGCGCGAGGGATCATCGACCCGGTACCACGAGCACATCTCGATCGCCTGGGACTCATCGATCGGTTCCACGCGATTCGATCGATCCACACCCCCGACTCAATGGCCGACGCTCAGTCGGCCCGTCGCCGCTTGGCTTTCGATGAACTTCTGCGTGTTCAGGTGGCGCTGGTCCGCCGCAAACGTGACTTGGAAGCGGCCTCTCTCGGGGTGGAGCACGTTGTTCAGGGCGAACTCCTCGATCGATTCTTGGCAGCACTGCCCTTCCCGCTGACCGACGCGCAGCAGCGGACCATCGGCGAGATCTCCTCTGACCTGTCGCTGGCGCGCCCCATGCATCGGCTACTTCAGGGAGATGTGGGGGCTGGAAAGACACTGGTGGCAGTGGCCGCCTTGATCATGGCGGTTCAAGGCCGCCATCAGGGTGCTCTGATGGCTCCGACCGAGGTGCTGGCTGAGCAACATCACACCGGCATTTCGGCACTCCTCGACGAGCTCAGGATCCCGGACCCGAACAACCTCTTTGGTGACCGTCCTGTCCGGATTGCGATGTTGACGAATCGAGTGACTGGACAGGATCGACGCGAGGTGCTTGCGGGATTGGCTGATGGGTCTATCGACCTGGTCGTTGGCACCCACGCGCTGATTCAGGACGCCGTCGACTTTGCAAGTCTTGGGGTGGTCGTTGTCGATGAACAGCATCGCTTTGGGGTTGAGCAAAGGGCAGCGCTTCGCGACAAGGCCTCTGGCCGTGTGCCCGATGTGCTCGTTATGACTGCGACGCCGATCCCACGGACCGCTGCGATGACCGTCTACGGCGATCTCGACGTGAGCGTTCTCGATCAACTCCCTCCGGGTCGGACGCCGATTGCTACGAGGTGGGCTGCCGGTGAGTCTGAAGAACTGACGGTGTGGCAGCAGGTGCGGGATGAGGTCGCCGAGGGACGTCAGGCATACGTCGTGTGCCCCTTGATCACCGAGAGTGAAACCCTTGAGGTCGCATCGGCTGAGGAGACACACGAGCGCCTTGTCTCGAGTGAACTCGCCGGGCTTCGGGTGGGCCTGCTGCACGGCCGGATGGCGCAGGCGGACAAAGAGATAGCCATGAGTTCATTCAGATCGGGTGACGTCGACGTTCTGGTGGCCACCACCGTGATCGAAGTGGGGGTAGACGTGCCGAATGCCACCGTGATGGTGGTGTTGGATGCCGGGCGGTTTGGCATCGCTCAGCTTCACCAGCTTCGGGGCCGAGTCGGTCGAGGTAAATATGCCTCGACCTGCTGGTTGGTAACCGGCGATGCCGATGGCCCGAATCCTCGTATCGAGGCGTTGGTGGGCTCCACCGATGGCTTCGAGTTGGCCGAGATCGACCTCGATCTCCGAGGCGAGGGCACGCTCATGTCGACTGCACAAAAGGGCCAGAGCGACCTTCGTCTGGCATCGTTGCGCCGGGATCGCGAACTCGTTGCCGAGGCTCGAACTGTCGCTTTCGATCTGGTTGACGGTGATTCGGCGGCATCCACATTGGCCCCGCTCCTCGACGAGATTTCGCTGCTCCTGAGCGAGGACGACGAGGCATTCCTCACCAAGTCGTGATGTCGCCCGCCTTCTCGTCCTCGTCGGGAATCACGAGATCCCAGCGATCGAGACAATCTGCACACCGGTAGGCGACGATGTCGCCGGGCTCCCACGGGTCGCCCTCGCTTCGCGGGTGAGTGAGGAGAAACGCCCGGCCCCCACAGTCGATGCAGACGATCTCGGGTTCTGGGGTGATGGACATCTCGCGAGTATGGCCGCCTGCGCCCTAGCCTGCTGCTGTGCGCGTGGTGGCGGGTCGACTCGGAGGCCGACGATTGGTCGCCCCAGAGGGCAGGGATACCCGACCGACCACCGATCGTGTTCGCGAGGCGATGTTCAACTCCTTGGAATCTTCCGGCTTGATCGAGGGTGCCCTCGTTGCCGATCTGTATGCGGGTTCAGGAGCGATCGGCATAGAAGCCCTCTCGCGTGGGGCGGCCCGATGTGTGTTCGTCGAACGGGATCGATTGGCCATTGAGGCGTTGGAGGCCAATCTGGACGACCTTGATCTTGCGGAAGTGGCTTCGGTTCGTCGCTCGTCGGTCTCGGCAGTTGTGGGAGCGCATGACGTTGACCGTGTATTTGCCGACCCGCCTTACGGCATAGTCGATTGGGTCGAGTTGCTCGGTCTGATCTCGGCCCCATTCGTCGTCGCTGAGGACGAACGAGAGGTGGCAGCTCCTGAGGGTTGGACGACGATTCGAGCTCGCAGGTACGGTCGGACGTGGGTGACCTTCCTCGAACGCAACGATGCCACGACGCCCGAGGCGGCCGACGGGGAACTAGGTTGACGGCACCCATGAACACAGCGTTCCTCCCCGGAAGTTTCGATCCGATGCACCTCGGGCATCTCGATGTGGTCGACCAGGCACTCGAGATCTTTGGCGATGTCGTCATCGGAATTATGCACAACCCGTCCAAGCCGTCTGGGCTCTTCAGCGCAGTCGAGCGTGTGGAACTTGCCCGTTCGACGGTGGCTGGACGAGATGGAGTTCGGGTGGCTGCGTTCGGCGGACTTGCTGTCCAGGCCGCAGCCGAGGCCGGGGCCACTGTTCTTGTGAAGGGGCTGCGCACGATGGCCGACTTCGATATTGAGCAGCAGATGGCTCAGAACAATGTGGCGTTGACCGGCATCCGAACGGTCTTCGTGCCGTGCCGACCGGATCGTGCTCACATCAGCAGTCGATTCATCAGGGAGATCTCGGCCCATGGCGAGTCGGTCGATCACATGGTGGCGCCAGCCGTGTCCGCAGCGCTTGCTGAGCGGCACCGAGATGGAGGTTGCTCATGACCAGACATCCCCTTGACCCCGAGGAGCTCATGGGCGGCGACGACGTCTACGACGACGACTACACCGACGAACTGGACGACTTCCAGCCTGACCAGGCGCCGGATCCTCACTTAGGCGATGCCGAGACGTTGTTGCGTCGTGCCGTTGACATTGTGGTTACGGCGCCGACGATGCCGCTGTCATCGTCGCCTCGAATCGATCGTGACGAGATGGTGGAGTTGCTGTCCGAAGCGCTCAGCCGCCTACCCGACGAACTTCGACAGGCGCGCCACCTTCTTCGCGAACGAGATGAATTCATCGCCCGAACTCGGCGAGAGGCGGCGGAGATCATCGAGGCGGCTCGGGTGCAGTCTGAGCGAATGGTGCAACGAACCGAAGTGGTCCGTGCTGCAGAGGCTCGAGCTCGCCACATCATGGAAACCGCAAACAGCGATTCGCGGCGCCTCAAGCATGAGACCGAGGACTTCCTCGATCAACGGCTTGCCAGTTTCGAAATCCTCCTCGAACGACTGACTCGCACGGTGGCCAACGGCCGCCAGAAGTTGTCGATTACCGGCACGTCACCTACCCCCACCATTGAAGAGGCACCCGAGTCCGACCGCGGGTTCTTCGACCAGGACACCTGACCTCGACCAGCGATGGCTATCCCTCCTGAACTCAGGCCACTGCGAGTCAACCTCGTTGAGCTGCTCCGCCAGCCCGGGGCCGAACGGACCGCTCAGGTTCAGGTCGACCCAGCCGCGTTGAACTGCATCGTGGCTGAGGGTCAGGCCCGTCCGCAAGGCGACATCAACGTCGGAATCAGGGCGATATCTGGCATCGATGAGGTGGAAGTGGAGTGTTCGATCGCAGCGGGTTGGGTGGGAGAGTGCCGTCGTTGCCTGAGCCCGATCTCGGGCGTGGAGCACATCTCGGTAGTGGAACATTTTCGGCCGGCAACGGCTGAGCGTGCCGCAACCGCCCGCGATGGTGTCGAGGTCGTTGCCGTTGAGGGCGATCAGATCGACCTTGTTCCAACGGTCCGAGAGACAGTCATGATCGAATTGCCACTCGCTCCGCTGTGCTCGCTTGATTGCGCCGGGATCTGTCCGATCTGCGGAACCGATCTCAATTCGGGGTCATGTTTGTGTGCCGTTGAGGTGCGTGACGATCGATGGGCGGCCCTTGACGACCTCCGACTTGATGACTGATGTCGTCGATGCGCAACACGCGTGGTGAGCCGGTAGCCTTGCGTCGCCCATGTGGTGCGGTGCTGCCGCTCCACTGTTTCGAGTGACGGAGAGAGCCCGTGGCTGTTCCCAAGAAGAAGAAGTCGAAGTCGAAGACGCGTAGCCGTCGTGCCGGAAACTGGAAGCTGGCCGCGCCAGCGCGCAGTACCTGCCCTCGTTGCGCCAGCGCGAAGACCCCTCACACCGTGTGCCCCACGTGTGGCTGGTATCGCAACCGCGTTGTGATCGACGTCGCCTGAGTTTGCGCCCATGCTGCCCGTTGCCGTCGACGCGATGGGTGGCGATCACGCCCCCGACGCGATCGTCGCCGGTGCACGAGCCGCCGCAGATGGCGGCATCCCTGTGGTGCTCGTCGGTCCTGCGGACTTGGGATCGCGAGTTGATCTTGGTGGCCTTGACCTGATCGAGGCTTCCGAGGTCATCGAAATGGATGACGACCCCGCCAATGGGGTTCGCCGCAAGAAAGACTCAACACTCGTTCGTGCTGCTGAAGCGGTTCGAGATGGGCGCGCCTCGGCGATGGTCTCAGCTGGAAACACTGGGGCCACTATGGCTTCGGCTCTGCTCCGAATGGGTCGGATCAAGGGGGTTGGGCGGCCCGCTATCGCCACAATCATTCCCGTTCCCGGCGGTCGACCGACCGTGCTCCTCGACTCTGGTGCGAATGCTGAGGTCCAGGCCGAGTGGCTCGTCCAGTTTGCTCAGATGGGCTCGATCTTCTCCCAGATTCGCTTCGATGAAGACTCGCCTCGGGTGGGGTTGCTGTCGATCGGCGAGGAACCAGGTAAGGGCGACTCCCTTCGCAAAGAGGCCTTTGGGCTCCTGGAGGCCGCATCAGGCATCCAGTTCATCGGCAACGTCGAGGGGCGCGACGTGATGGCAGACACCTGCGATGTCGTGGTTACGGACGGGTTCACGGGCAATGTGGTCCTGAAGACCCTCGAAGGTGCGCTGCGCGCCATCGTTGGTGCGCTCGGTGCGGCGTTCTCCTCCAACGCCGAGTCCGCGGCCCATGCGGAGGCGCTCATGCCCGCCCTCCTGCCCTTGTATGTCTCACTCGATCCTGAGACCTATGGCGGGGCGATGCTGCTCGGCACCGATGGCGTCTGCATCATCTCCCACGGATCATCCTCACCGGCCGCGATCACCAACGCAATCGGCGTTGCGCGGGACATGGTTGTTTCTGATGTCGTTGGACGGATTGCGTCAGCGATCGCCGACGACGGCAGCGCCTGATCGGGTCCACCGAGGGGGGTGGCGCTGATCGGTACACTCGTTACGTGGCCGATCAGCAGCAACTCACCCGCTCGGAGATCCTCGAGACCGTCAAGGACCGTCTGGCCGACATTCTCGAAATCGAGCCGTCGCAGATTTCTGAGGGGCAGTCCTTCATCGACGATCTCGAGGCAGACTCCTTGGCACTGATCGAACTCGTTGAAGCTCTCGAGGAAGCCTTTGGCTCCCGTATCGAGAACTTCCGTGTTGAAGACGAAGATCTTGAGGATTTGAAGACCGTTCGCGACGCCATCGACTACGTCGCTGAGCGCGCCGGTCTCTGAGGTCGTTCCCGATGGCGGGAGCGACCGACGAGCTCGAGGTCCAACTCGGACATCACTTCGCAGATTCTGAACTGCTCCACAGGGCCTTGCGTCATCGATCGTGGGTTGCCGAGAACGATGAGACCGCGTCAAATGAGCGGCTCGAGTTTCTCGGTGATGCGGTACTTGGGTGGGTGATTGCCGACCTCGCCTACAACCGATTCCCTGATCTCGAGGAGGGGAATCTGACCGACCTCCGCAAGAGTGTCGTGAATGCGACAGCTCTGGCAGCGATTGCGCGTTCGGTCGAACTCGGCAAGCACCTGCTCCTCGGCCGCGGCGAGGATTCCTCGGGGGGCCGAGATCGTGATTCGATCCTCTCCGACGCCTTTGAGGCCGTCCTCGGTGCCGTGTACCTCGACGGAGGGAGTGCACGAGCATTCGATCTTGTCGAACGGCTGGTTGGCCCCCACCTCGACGCAACTCCAGCTCGGCTGTCACAGCTCGACAGAAAGTCCGCTCTGCAGGAACGACTCGCGGCGGCTGGTCGCCCAGCGCCCGTGTACTCAGCACTGTCGACCGGGCCCGATCACGACAAGTGGTTCGAGGTCGAGGTCAGATCTGGTTCGACAGTCCTCGGGTCGGGCGGAGGTCGGTCCAAGAAGATTGCCGAGCAGGCAGCTGCAGGCGAGGCCTTGGCGAGCATCGACGACGGAGGCTGACCGATGCCCGAGTTGCCCGAGGTTGAGACGGTTCGAGCGTCCTTGGCCAGGGAAGTAGTCGGGCGTCGAGTGCTCTCGGTTGAGGTCGGCAGAGACCGAGTTGCGAGGCGAACCTCTCGGGAGCAGATCGTCCGCGGGTTGACCGGAGCGGCCGTGAGAGAGGTTGAGCGGCAAGGGAAGTACCTCTTGTTGAACCTCGATTCTGGATCCATCGTGATGGTTCACCTTCGAATGAGCGGTCAATTGCTCATTGGGCCCGCAGCTACCCCGAGGCCGCTGCATTGTCACGTAGTTGCGGTGCTCGATGACGGTCGGGAACTCCGCTTTATCGACCCGAGAACCTTTGGCGAAGTCGTGGTGAGCGGCCGCCAGGAGATCGATCAGCTCATCCCCGAGCTTGCACGCCTTGGTCCGGATCCGCTCAACAATGGCATAGAGCTGTCCTATCTCGAGCGTGCCTTTGCCGGTCGTCGACGTCGGCTGAAGTCGATGCTCCTCGATCAGTCGATCATTGCTGGGATCGGCAACATCTACGCCGATGAGATCTGCCATCGGGCTCGCCTCAAGCCCGATCGTGGGGTTGGAACCATCTCGCGAGCCGGACTC
>JBDQKN010000075.1:0-8410 GCA_040263235.1 Ilumatobacteraceae bacterium | reverse complement strand
GACCGATATGCAATGGAGATCGAGACGATCCTTGGCATCCCGGCCGAGGACATCCTGCGAATCTCTGCCAAGACCGGAGATGGCGTTCCCGACTTGCTCGATGCCATCGCTGAGCGGATTCCGGCACCCGCTGGCGATCCCGATGCCCCCTTGCAGGCGCTGATTTTCGACTCCCAGTTCGATCAGTATCGAGGGGTGGTGTCCTCTGTTCGAGTTATGAATGGACGGCTGACGGCTGGTTCAAAGCTTCAGTTCATGCAGGCTGGAGCGGCCCATGAGGCGCTTGAAATCGGTGTCCGACGGCCGGCAACCACGCCGATTGGCGAGCTTGGACCCGGCGAGGTGGGTTATCTCATCGCCGGTATCAAAGATGTTGGGGACGCACGCTCGGGTGAGACGGTGACCACGGTGACCCGTGGCGCGACTGAGGCACTGGCTGGATATCGAGACCCCAAGCCGATGGTCTTCTCTGGTCTGTTTCCCATCGACGGTGACGACTTTGAGGACCTGCGTGACTCCCTTGGGAAGCTCAAACTCAACGATGCGTCGATCACCTACACACCAGAATCATCCGGTGCTCTTGGGTTCGGCTTCCGATGCGGGTTCCTCGGCTTGCTACACATGGAAATCGTCAAGGAACGACTTGAGCGGGAGTTCGGACTGGCGCTCATCGCCACGGCGCCTTCAGTGGAGTACCGGGTGACCCGGACCGACGGCATTGTGGACGTAGTGGACAATCCGTCGGACCTTCCTCCTCCGCAGCAGATCGCCTTCGTCGAAGAACCAATATTCAAGGTCTCGATCATCACCCCGACGGCATACACCGGTGCTCTGATGGAACTCTGCCAGTCACGGCGCGGCGAAATGCAGCGCATGGAGTACCTGTCGCCAGAGCGGGTGGAGTTGGTGTACGAGGTCCCGCTCGCCGAGGTCGTCGTCGACTTCTTTGACCAGTTGAAGAGTCGTAGCCAGGGCTACGCCAGCCTTGACTACGAACTGACTGGCTATCAGCAGTCGAACCTGGTGCGAGTTGACCTTCTGCTCAACGGCATTCCTGCCGACGCGTTCTCCACCATCGTGCACCGTGACAATGCAGAGTTCTATGGACGACGGATGTGTGAGAAGTTGCGCGAGTTGATCCCGCGGCAGATGTTCGACGTGCCTATTCAGGCAGCGATCGGTGGAAAGGTCATTGCCCGCGAGACGGTCAAAGCGAAGCGCAAGGACGTGCTGGCGAAGTGCTACGGCGGCGACATCACGCGAAAGCGAAAGCTGCTGGAGAAGCAGAAGGAGGGCAAGAAGAAGATGAAGGCCATCGGTCGGGTTGAAGTGCCCGGTGACGTCTTCATCTCAGCCCTCAAGCTCGACGACTGAGCCTCATGTCTCGCGCCGCCACGTTTCGTTCGTTACGTCATCGCAATGCCCGGCTATTCCTCGGCGGCCTTGCGATCTCGCAGATCGGAGCATGGGCTCAGTTCACCACGGTGGCAGTGCTACTCGACCGGTTGACCGAATCAACGACGGCTATCGGCGTGTTGACGGCCCTGCAGTTCGGGCCGTTGCTGGTGCTTGGCGCATGGGCTGGTTCGCTCTCAGATCGGTTCGATCGGCGCCGTATCGTGTTTTGGACCCAGACGCTGCTCGCGGTGCAAGCGGTGCTTTTCGCGGTAGCGCATGCTGTAGGTGCACTCGGTGTCGGTGTGATCTATGGATTGACGTTCATGCTCGGTGTCGTGTCGGCAATCGACAATCCTGCTCGACGAGGGTTCGTGACGCAGTTGGTCGATCCCATCGAGATTTCGAACGTGATGTCGCTGAATACTGCGACGATGACGGGCTCTCGAATTTTTGGGCCTGCGATTGCGGCACTGCTCATCGAACCTCTCGGCGCCGGCTGGTTGTTCATCATCAATGCTGTTACCTCAATCGCGATTATCTGGTCGATCGTCGGGATCGACCGAGGCGAGGTGCGGGACTCCCCACGGGCAGAACCGGGTGGGCGACCAGTTCGGGACGCCGTTGCCTACATCGTGCGGACACCGCTCATCGGGCCGGTGTTCGTCGTGTTCACGCTGATCTCGACGTTCGGCTACAACCACAATGTTTCATTGCCGCGCATCGCATCAGATGTGTGGGGGAGTGAGACGTGGTTCGGGTGGGTGATGACTGCGACGAGTATCGGCAGCCTTACTGGCTCACTGCTCACCGCTGGTCGGGCCCGGGTCACGCTCCGGTGGATGCTCGGACACGCCGTTCTGCTCGGGCTTTCAGGGGTTGCACTTGCGTACAGTTCTTCGGGATGGCTCGGGCTCGTGGTGGCTGTTCCGCTCGGACTTGGTGGAGCAGCGTTTATCGCATCGATGAACGCCTGGACCCAGGACATTTGCCCGCCTGCGATGCGCGGCCGGATGCTTGCCTTCATCGCAATTGCGTTCCTCGGGTCGTATCCAATCGGGGGGCCGATCACTGGGGTTATCGGCGACGTGATTGGTCTGAGATGGTCTCTGTTGTACGGCGCTGTCATCGTGTTGGCTGTTGCCGTCTGGCTTGAATTCGGTGTGGTGAGGCGCTCGGTGAGGCAGGAACAGGTCCACGGGTCAAAACTGCCGATGTGACTACTCGGCCATCAGTGTTGTGGTTCAGGCGTGATCTTCGTCTTGTCGATCACCAGGCTCTCCAGCGAGCGTGCTCCAATGGACCGGTGCTGCCGCTTTTTGTGGTCGATCCTGCCTTCGACCATGCAGGGGAAAGAAGACGAGCTGCCCTTGGAGAAATGCTCCAGGCGCTCAATCGCTCCCTCGGCGGCACGCTGGTGGTGCGTCGTGGCGATCCGGCCCAGGTGGTGGCAGACGTGGCGGCAGCTATTGGTGCGGCCGAGGTCCACGTCACTCGTGATTACACCCCGTACGGTCATCGGCGCGATTCCGCTGTGGCAGAGGTGCTTCGGGCTGCGAATTGTCGGCTTGTTGGTACCGGAACAAACTTGGTGCTCCCACCGGGTTCGGTGACGAAAGACGATGGCGGTTCCTACTCGGTCTTCACCCCATTTAGGCGCCGTTGGTCGGTGTATCGCCAGACCGTCGAGTCGCCGTTGGGCAGTGCACCCGTTGACCCGGACTGGGTGGAACTGAGTGGAGAACAGATCGGATATGGAGGGCCGTGGGGCTTGACGCCCGATGGTGTTCTCGACGACTTGACGATGGTCGACACCGATTCTGCTTCGGCGTCTCTTCGATGGGAGATGTTTAGGTCCAGCGGCTTGGATTCGTATCAGGAGATGCGGGACCGTCCGTCGGTTGCTGGCACCAGCGGCCTGTCGACGGCATTGAGATTCGGGTTGATCCACCCGGCTCGGCTCATCGCGGATCTCGCACCTGGCGATCGTGATCACGAGATCTTCGAGAGCGAACTCGCGTGGAGGGACTTCTACGCAGACGTGCTTTTTCGTCGTCCGGATTCAGCGTGGAGGAATCTCGATTCGAGACTTGACGGCATCGCTATCGACACCGATAGGGCGGCTCGCGACCGGTTCGAACGATGGTGTTCGGGTACCACTGGATTTCCGATCGTGGACGCCGGAATGCGCCAGTTGGCGGCGACCGGGTGGATGCACAATCGGGTCCGCATGATCACCGCCAGCTTCCTCGTGAAGGACCTCCACCTCCCGTGGCAGTGGGGAGCACGGTGGTTCCTCAAACACCTTCTCGATGGCGACCTGGCGTCGAATAATCATGGTTGGCAATGGGCAGCAGGAACTGGCACCGACGCGGCTCCATATTTCCGCGTGTTCAATCCAACGGCTCAGGCCGAACGGTTCGACCCTGATGGCGAATATCGCTCAAGGTGGCTTCCCGAGTGGAGAACCGACCGCTACCCGGCCCCCATGGTCGATCACGCAGCAGAACGTGCCGAAGCGCTCCGGCGCTACGAGGCAGCACGGTCGTCTTAGCAGTCGGTATCCTCGAGTGCCAGATGCTCGACGAACGCAAGACTGCGATTCTGAGCGCTGTCGTAGAGGAGTACATCACGACAGCGCAACCGGTGGGCTCGACCCACATCGCCACCGCGCCTGGCGTGGGGGTTTCCTCTGCGACGGTGCGCAGCGAGATGGGCGTTCTTGAGCAAGAGGGCTACCTCGTCCAGCCGCATACGTCGGCGGGCAGGATTCCGACCGACAAGGGTTACCGATTCTTTGTTGATCATCTGGCCGCGCCCGGCCGGCTCGATGCTGCGCGGACAGCACAGGTGGGCGATTTCTTCTCCGCTGCCCATGGGCGCCTCGAGGAGATGCTGCATCAGACCTCCGACCTTCTTGCTCGGCTTACGCGCTCCGCCTCATTGGTCGTCGGCCCTCGCCCCGCAGCAGTCGAGGTGCGAAGTGTTCAGGTCGTAAGGCTCTCCACCTCACACGCGACGATCGTCATCGTCTTTTCGAACGGTGTGGTCGAGAGCGAAGTAGTCGAGTTGCCTGAGGGTTGCGACGATTCCGATTTGGCAGCGGCAGCGAGTCACCTTGGGTCAAGTCTCGTTGGTCATACGCTCTCGACTGTTTCGGCGGTTGATCCGGTCGGGATCGATTCGGTTGATGTGCTCTGTCAATTGGCACTTGGGGCCATTGTCGAGGTGTCATCCGACGACCATGTCTACGTGGGTGGAACCTCAACGGTTGCGGAGTCCTTCGACGCAGTTGAGGTCGTCCGCGATGTGTTGCACACACTTGAGCAGCAATTTGTGGTGGTCACACTGGTTCGCGACGTCCTCGATAGGGGGATGAGCGTCGCTATTGGAGTCGAACATGGTGTTGAGCCACTTGCTGCATGTTCGGTCGTGGTGGCGCCTGTGGTCGTCGACGGAGAGCACCTCGGTTCGATTGGTGTGCTTGGTCCGACGCGAATGAACTACCCCCAAGCTTTGGCAACAGTAGGTGTCGTCAGCGAACGGCTTGGCGAACGACTGGGAGAGGGAGGCTGAATATGGCTGACTACTACCACCTTCTCGGCGTGGAGCGGGATGCTTCGGCGGAGGAGATCAAGAAGGCATACCGGCGACGGGCCCGCGAGTTGCACCCTGATGCGAATCCCGATGTGCCTGATGCCGAGGATCGCTTCAAGGAGCTCGCCACGGCGTATCAAGTCCTGTCCGATGATCAACAGCGGGCGCGTTACGACAGATTTGGCGAGGCCGGTGTGTCTGGGGCTGGCGGATCAGGGGCAGAGGACGTGTTCGGGTCGGGCCTCGGTGACATTTTCGATGCGTTCTTCGGAGGTGGATCTGGTTTTGGAGGTTCGGGGCGTCGCGGTCCGTCGGGGCCACCCCGAGGCCAGGACATGGAGGTGGTGATCGATCTCGACTTCGTGCAGGCGGTATTCGGCGCCGAGGTCCCTGTCACCCTCAAACTGCCGCAACGGTGCGAGGACTGTGCTGGATCGGGGGCTGGTGAGGGAACCAAGCCGGTCTCATGTGTTGATTGCAACGGGTCGGGTCAGGTGCGACGTGTCCGACAGAGCGTGCTTGGCCAGATGGTCACGGCTGCGCCATGTGGACGTTGTGGAGGTATTGGCGAGGTGATCGCCACGCCTTGTTCCAGTTGCCGTGGCGACGGTCGGGTGACCGTCGACAAGACGTATCAGGTCGAGGTCCCGGCAGGGGTTGATTCCGGAGCGACCTTGCGTCTGACCCAACGAGGAGCAGCGGGACCACGTGGCGGCATAGCAGGCGATCTCTACGTTCATATTCGCGTTGCCCCCCATGCCCGTTACGAGCGTGATGGGGTTGATCTCGTCACTCGGGTTCCTATCTCGATAGCTCAGGCCTCCCTCGGCACCCGGCTTGACCTGCCCACCCTTGATGGTGATGAAGAGTTGTCGATACCTGCGGGAACTCAGCCAGGTCACGAGTTCGTGCTCCGCCATCGTGGCGTTCCGAGGTTGCAGGGCCGCGGTCGTGGCGATGTGCGCGTGATTGTCGACGTCGTCGTGCCAACCACGTTGAGCGATGAAGAGGGTGAGTTGCTTCGCCGCTTTGCCGCCGGTCGTGGCGAGGACATCGGATCGTCTGAGGGTGGGCTCTTCTCTCGAATCCGCTCGGCATTTTCCTAACGAAATGGTGGATCAGCGCCTGCGACGTTCAGCAGCCCACGTGCTGCTCGACGACCTAGTGGACCCAGTGCTCGCTGCTGACGCCGACCACCACCTACGGCGGGTTCTTCGGCTTCGCGATGGGCAGTCGGTCACGGTCACTGATGGCTCAGGGCGTTGGCGCGATTGTCGATGGTCAGATGACGGTCTGGTCGCGGTCAGCGAAGTGGTCGAAGGCGGTACCGCTCGTGGAATCACGATCGGGGTGGCAATTCCGAAGCAAGACCGCCCAGAGTGGATGGTGACCAAACTGGTTGAGTGCGGAGTTGATCGCATCGTGCTCCTCGATTGTGAGCGGTCAGTTGTGCGATGGTCAGCCGATCGCGTAGTGCGAAATCTTGACCGTCTCAATCGAGTGGCCCGGTCTGCGATGGAGCAGTCGCGGCGTATTCACATGTGCGTAATCGAGGGTCCGGTCCCTGCGAGTGCGTTCCTGCCCGAGGCGTTGATTGCCGAGCCGGGTGGACGTCGACTCGTCAGCGGCGATACCACGGTGGCGATTGGGCCTGAGGGTGGGTGGAGCGACAAGGAAGTTGCGAGCGCCCAAACGAGCATTGAGCTCGCCGATACGGTCCTTCGAGTCGAGACCGCTGCCCTGGCGGCAGCAGTGACCATGGCCGGTCTCTCTCGATGATGCTGAACAAGGATTTTGGTGTCTACGTACACGTGCCGTTCTGTGCTCATCGATGCGGGTACTGCGCATTTGCTACCTGGACCGACAGGGGGCATCTCGAAGCCCGGTACATGTCGGCGGTGCGCACAGAAATAGGCCGGGCTGTTGCTGGGGGGATGCCGCTCGCGACATCGGTATTCGTCGGTGGTGGCACCCCGAGCCTGGTCGATCCAGCGGACCTTGCTGCCACCATTGCAACGATTCCGTTGGCAGAAGGTTCTGAGGTCACCGTCGAATGCAATCCCGATGACGTCGATTCTCGCCTTCTCAATGAGCTCATCTCTGTGGGAGTCAACAGAATCAGTCTCGGTGTGCAGTCGATGGCGAGACATGTATTGACGGTGCTCGATCGTCGGCACAACCCGGACAATGTGGTGCGTGCGGTCGATGAGATTCGGGCCGCTGGAATTCAGACGTTCAACCTCGACCTCATCTACGGCGCGCACGGAGAGTCCAACCATGATTGGGAATCGACCGTGCGGGCGGCCCTCGACCTCGATCCACCACACGTGTCGGCTTATGGGCTGACCGTAGAGCCGGGCACACCCCTAGCTGATCTCCCCAACCTTCATCCCGACGATGATGTGCAGGCCGACCGCTATGAGATCGTTGACGAGATGCTCGCCGCGGGTGGTCTCGAGAATTACGAGGTGTCGAACTGGGCGAAGCCAGGACACGAATGCCGCCACAACCTGCTCTATTGGCGACAGCAGGACTACACCGGCTTTGGCTGCGCTGCACACAGCCACCGTGAGGGTCGACGGTGGTGGAATGTTCGTACCCCGGACCGCTACGTCGACCTGGTCGAGCGCGGCGAGTCGACCGAGGCTGCGGCTGAGGAACTCGACGAGCAGACACGAGCCTTTGAAGCCCTTGAATTATCGCTGCGGCTGCGAGAGGGTGTCCCGTTGAGCGCGCTTGATGGGGAAGAACTGCCGGGATTGGTTGTGCGAGTTGGGGAACAGTGGGTACTGACTCGCCGCGGGCGGCTCATGGCAAATGAGATCAGCACTCGCCTGAGGACCTGACGACAACTAGGTTGGGGTGGCCCGGTCCTGCGCTAGCATCCTCGTTGCTATGCGGGCGCGTAGCTCAGTTGGTTAGAGCGCCACCATGACACGGTGGAGGTCCCGGGTTCGAGTCCCGTCGTGCCCACTCTGATTCGGTGTTAGGGCCTCATCCGCTATCGCACCCCATTGTCCTGCGCATGTGCCCGGTGAGCGCGATGGCGTTGCCCAGTTGGGGTTATTTCAACTCTGTGAGCGTCCCATCGTTGTCCATCTCAACGAGCCGGAACTTCTGGATCTTTCCGCTTCCGGTGAGCGGAAAGGAGTCGATCACAAACCACTGTCGAGGTGTCTTGTGCGGAGCGAGCCGAAGACGAACGGCCTCGACGAGCTCGGAGCGGTTGAGGACATGCCCGGCGACTGGGCGAATGACCGCCGCAACGGTCTCGCCCCAACGTTCGTCGGGAAGGCCGATCACCGCCACCTCCGCAACGGCCGGATGCTCGAACAGCACCTCTTCAATCTCCCGCGGGTAGATGTTCTCACCGCCACGAATAATCATGTCCTTCTGACGGCCGTCTAGGCGGGTGTAG
>JBDQKN010000074.1:0-8497 GCA_040263235.1 Ilumatobacteraceae bacterium | reverse complement strand
GTGAGTTTCGCCGTTTCAGTTGAGATCCGACCCGCAAGTTCCTGCTGCTTTTTCTTTAACTCCTCGGCTGCCTTTTCTTTTCCGGCTTTCACGACGGCATCGCTCGACGGCTGCCGGCGAACAACCTCACTGCCGGACCGATGCACCACGTTGCCACTTGACGAATCCGATGGAAGTTGTCGACTGATTCCGGTCCGCCGCACAGCACCCTGCTGCACCGTGTGGGTCACTTCGTGGGCGATGAGATGTTGCCCAGTACGGCTTCCAGGATCGTAGGCGTCGGCACCAAAGAACACATCGTTGCCAACCGTGAACGCCTCGGCGCCCAGCGATCGAGAGACCTCGGCTGCGCCCTTATCTGCGTGAATCCGGACGTTGCTGAGGTCTGCTCCCAAAAAACCGCCCAAGGAGTCCTGCAACGATTCAGGAAGTGGACGACCTGGTCCTGCCGTGCTGATCGCACGCTCAGCGTCGGCCCCTACTGCAAAGCCACCTGCGGCGAGTTCATCCGATGTCACTGAGTCAGCGCTCGCCCGGCGAATGCTGTCATCGGGTCGACTGAGCCGTTGAACCGAGCGGTGGCCAGCCACGAATGCATCTGCCATCGATTCCGCCTCGATCTCAGCCGGATCGTTCGAGGTTCCGACCTCCAACCGCGCCTGAGCCAATCGGCCAAGCGATGCTGTCGAGATCTCCGTGGGCGCCAGCGAATCCACGTGCTCATCGTTGTGGTGGTTCGAACTCGATTCCGTGCTCTGCTCTGCAGAGCGGGAATTTGGATTACGGCCCTGTTGGCGACTTGTTTTCATGAAGATGACTCCCCCGCCGTGGTGCCGCCCTCAAGAATTCCTACAAAGGCTGGCATTCGTGCACCATAGTCCTCGAGCAGTTCTGAGAGCACGGCCATCACCTCCGCCACGAGTTGATCGATGTCGACCCCAGGTTCGAAGACCACCTCGAGCATTGCGGCAGGAACCCCAAGGTTTGGATTCAGATGATATTCACATGGAGCGATACCAGAAGTCAGATCTGCCAGCAGCGACTTGAGTTGGGCGACATGTGGTGATGCAGTCGGTTGTGGCCCGTAGGCGGTGATGCTGAACACCTCAACCAGAAGCCGACTGTTGGCGACTTCAACTTGGATAGAGCCACCGAGAATGTCGTCCCTCCATGGGACGGCCACTCCGATAGCGAGCTGGCCGCCCGGGTCATTTACCCGATATCCGGCGGCATCAATCGCTGCAACGATTGAGCCTCGTAGGTCGGATTCGATCATCGCCGTACCATCCCCTCGCATGCAAGTGCTGACGACCGTATCGCGTTTTGCGTCAGCGTGCTTGAAACGACCCCGGATGTGTTCGCTCTGCACCACGACCGAGGCATCATCCTGCTCGGGCCGTCGCTCGTGAGCACCGTGCTGCGAGTACCCTCACAGCGTGGTCGGTCATCTGTCAGCGAGCGCAGGCGCGCCTGGGGCGGAATTCTGGGAACTCGCTGCTCCCGGTGACTGCTGATGGCCGCGGAGCAGCACTACTGGGAAGTCTTCGCCGACGAAGCACTTCGGCTTGCGGTGCTTGCACTCGGGGAACCGTCCGAAGACGTAGCCAAGCGAGCCGCTTCGCTGCCGGGATTCGTCAAGCCCGATCGCGGCCGCGCCAAAGACCTGGCGGCGGCACTGAAACGTCTCGGAGGCGCGATGTCGGCCGACCAGTTCGGCACGTGGTGCACACGTCTCGCACGCACTGACGTCGAACTCGCCCGAGTGGCTCCCGTGCTCGCCCTGGTAGCCGCAGCCGAGACATCGCTGCAGCGACGGCGGGTCATCTCATCCATCGGCGGAACGCCAGACGGCTCATGGACGCTCGGTGCGATACATCACGTGCTCCCCTACGCCGCCGAGGTGCTTCATCCCAGTGCCACCTTGGCAGCATCGGGACTCGTCGTTGCTGGAGACACCGGGCCATGGGCACGGCGCTCCGTGTGGCTAGCTCCCGCCCTGGCATGGAAGTTGCTCGCGGAGAACGGAGATGACGTTGAGTTCCCAGCGGGGTTGAAGCACATCTCGACCTCACCGGTAGGGGGAGCGGCAGATGGGCGGATCATGGTTGTCACCGGCCCAGATGAGTACAGCCGCCAAATTCATGCGCTCCAACTTCTAGGCGGAGGTGCCGGCCGTGTCGTCAATATCCGAACATCGAACCATGTGAGCGAAACCGGCGAGCCTCGAGAGGTGACGGTTGGGCCAACTCCAGCTGAGTGGGATGCCATCATCCGTGACGCAACGATCGACGAAGCAGCAATAATTGTGGACACCGAACGGTCGTTGCCCCCGGGGGTGCAGGCTCGAATGTCCCGAGCAACACACGTGCGATGGGGCGTGACCTCACCGCGTCACCTTGGACTTGCCGAGATGCCGAAACGTCCTTGGATTGAGGTAGCCCTCGGCGATCGGATCGCGAGCGCCGACGCAGTGCAGGCAGCCCTCGGCGTTGACACCACCCTGTCCCATCGGCTCACCATCACCCAACTCGATCAGGTTCGTGATGCCCTTCCCTCACTCGGAGGAGACGTCGATCGTGCTGCCAGGCGTCTGATCTCGGGCGAACTCGATTCGCTCGCAACACGACTCACGCCACGCCGTTCGTGGAAGGACCTCGTGCTGCCGCCAGAAGAACTTGCTCAGGTTCGTCACGTCGCGGCGCGCTATCAACATCGGAACCGAGTTCTCGACGAATGGGGCTTCGGTGCTGTCCCTTCCGCCGGTGTGATTGCTCTGTTTTCGGGCCCACCTGGAACGGGGAAGACCTTGTCGGCTGAGGTCATTGCTCACGAACTCGGACTTGATCTCTTCAAGGTGAACATCGCCACGATGGTGTCGAAGTACATCGGCGAGACGGAGAAGAACCTTGAGCGTCTCTTCGACGCGGCCGACACCGGCAACGTCGTTCTCCTGTTTGACGAGGCCGACAGCATGTTCGGCAAGCGTGGTGGCGTCAGCCAGTCGAACGATCGCTACGCGAACCTCGAGGTCTCGTATCTGCTCCAACGGATCGAGACATTTGACGGGTTGGTGGTGATGACCACCAACCTTGAAGGCAACATCGATCCAGCCTTTACGCGTCGAATCCACATCGCCGTAAAGTTCGAACTTCCGGACCGAGCAGAACGCTTGACCCTGTGGCGTAAGTCAATTCCGATCGAGGCCCCGAGCGAAGACATCGATCTCGACTTTTGTTCCTCGTTCGAGTTGAGCGGTGCCGATATTCGCAACATCGCTATGAGCGCCGCCTTTCGTGCTGCAGCCGCTGACGCACCGATTTCGATGGCTGACATCGCTGTGTCGCTCAGCAGAGAGTTCCGAAAGAGCGGCCGACTTCTCGACCAGCGAGCATTTGGTTCGTATTGGCAACTCGTGACCGAGAGCACCGAATAACGAACTCCGCCCAGTTCGGATGCCAACACGTCAGGAGGTCATGCCGCCAAGGCCGAGGGTGCCCCGGACGTACTCGATTTCACCCATGTGCCGCATCCCGTGTTGGTAGATCCAGCATTCGAGACCATCAAGCACGGTGATTCCGTTCTCGTCCGCGACACGCGCAGAGAATGTGGTGGCGATCATGTCGGGGAGGGGCCGAGGCACCACCACTCGACACAGTTCACGCGGGTCAATGTCGCGCAGCCAGGCCTCGGTTCGGTCGAACACCATCTCCTGGTACTCGATCATGGCGTCCATGTCGCCGATCCGTTGATCGAGCATCTCATCGTGAGAGCGATGTTTGCCGTGGTCATCGATTCCGATACCCACACGGTGTGCCCACTCGTCGTTCCAGATCGGTGTTGCCCCGCTAATCAGCATGAACGACGCATCCATCATGTTGATGATGTGAAACCACGAAAACGCGATCGGCAGCCCGTTGCCGTCACTTCGATGGTTCACATGGCTGAGTTCCATCGTTGACGCCGCATCCCGGTAGAGCGAATGCAGCGCAGACATCCGGCGACGGAGAGAGTCGAGGAGGAGGTCGTCGGCCATAAAGAAACGGTAGGTGTCCGCTGGATACCTGTCAACTGAGGTTAGCGAAGGCCCGCTGCCATGGTTTCGGCATTGGCGAGAGCAATGGTGATGCGAGACTTCAGCAGATCCATATCCACGCCCTCAGTGCTCTTCTTGCCAGCGCAGTAGCGGGCATAGACACCGTGGATGATGCAGGCCGTCTTGAACCAGTTGAAGGCTCGATAAAACGGAATCGTCCCAAGGTCAGCGCCGGTGGCTGCTGCGTACCGATTGAGCAGGTCCTGACGGCTTGGGAAGCCGGCGAGCACGGTCGGGGCATCGACGCCCTCGGCGAGAAGGTCGCTCGGTTCGGTCCAGGCGTTGATGGAATAGGCGAGATCTGCGAGAGGGTCACCAAGCGTGGCGATCTCCCAATCGAGTACCGCAGTCAGATCTCCCGCTTGAGAGAAGAGACAGTTATGTGGACCAAAGTCTCCGTGCACAACCCGTCCAGGACCCTGGGCCGGAATGTTCGCCAGGAGCATTTCGTGAAGACGATGAGTGCGATCGTCATCCATGTCGGCGTCGGCAATCGAGGCGGTCCACGAGCCGTACCACGTCTTCAACTGACGGGCGACGTACCCATCGGGCCGACCGAGTGTTTCGAGACCAACCTCAGCGGGGTCGACCGAATGCAACATGGCCAGCGTGTCGATGAACGACTCACCGGCGCGTCGACGCGCTGGCTCATCGAGCCATTCGGCAACCTCGGCTCCGGTGTACAGCGCCCGGCCCTCGACTTTGCCCATCACATAGAAATGGACGTCACAGAGCGCCCGCTCATCAACATAGGCAACGGGTTGTGCCACCGGCACACCTGTTGGCCACAGCCCATCGATGATTCGGTACTCACGCCACATGTCGTGGGCCTTTGGCAGCAGCTCCCCCATCGGTGGACGACGAATCACCAATTCGCGGCCAGCGGAATCGGTCAACAAGTAGGTGAGGTTCGAGTGACCTCCGGGAAGGCGCTCCCACGCGATTGGACGTTCGACCTGATGTGTCGACTCGAGCCACCCGTCGATGACATGGGTGTCGAAGCCGGCGATCGCCTCATCTGCCATGCACAGAGCGTGCCACGCCGACACGTCCAGCGGCGAGCCGCCGCTCCGAGCGCCCCCTAGGGTGTTGATGTGCAGCAAGTCGGATTCCGAATTGGAGGCCGTCCAGGCGGGATTGGATGTCTGCTTCTGCTACTTCCCGTGCTGATCCTCCTCGGCATTGCGCTAGTAGTGAGTTGGGTCGTCGGATTCCTGGCAGACCTTCTCCTTCCAAGCGGAGCACCGCCTGCGATTCGGGTTGTCGTCGGGTTTGGGGCGCTCTTGGTGCTCCTGCGGCTCCGCCGAGCCTGGCGTTCGCGCCGAGGGCCACCGAGGTCGGGCCCGAGTGGAATGGTTATCGACATCTGACAGAACGACCTCATCGTCTACCGTCAGGAGATGGCAGAACGCAGTTGGGTGACCGTCATCGTCAAGTGGGAGGTTCGCAACCGGGATGGCTTCGTTGCGATGGCCACCGAAATGGCAGAGGCAAGCCGAAGCGAACCGGGAACGCTGATGTACGACTGGTACATCGACGAGGCAACTGGTACCGGGGGGCTCCTCGAGATGTACGCGTCGCGAGAGGCGCTCGACGCCCATATCGCTGGGCCGGTGTTCGCTGAGATCGCTCCCCGACATCGAGGTATCGCCAAGGCGATCGCCGTCGAGATGTTTGGGGCTCACGGCATGGAACAGAGCGACATTCTCCGGGCACCAACCACCTGGTGGGGAGAACCGATTGCTGCAGTGACCGACTGAGGACAGCGAGATGAGCGAGTTGATCGACGACGTGACGTTCCTCGACGACATCGAGGGCTACTGCACCCCGCTGTCGGCGCCGGCGGGAACACCAGTGGCACTACACACATCAACGCGGGCCGACAGTTTCGACGTGGTAGTCGAACGATGGGGCGCAACCCGCGAGGTGGTCTGGAGGGCCGCCAACATTCCGGGCGTGCACCACGAGGTACCTGCTGATGCCGATTCGAACGGTTGCAACTGGCCGGCGGTGCTGGAGATTCCAACCGGAAGTGACTGGCCGAGCGGGTTCTATCTCGTCACGCTGACGGCCGTCGGGGCGAAGCCGGGCCGCGATGTCGCACACGCGTGCTTCGTCGTTCGCGCTGCTACTCCAACCGGTTCTCCCCTTCTGGTACTTGGCACCAACACGTGGAACGCCTACAACAACTGGGGTGGCCGTTCGCTGTACACCGGCGGACATCAGGTCTCGTTTCGAAGACCATTTGCCCGGGGGCTCCTCAACCGTGTCGCCACCGAACGAGATGACCGCAAGGCACGACCGGTGCGCTGGGATGAGGAGCCCGATGCCGACGGTGATCGGTACATGGCGTTCCGGGCCGAGCACGGGTATCCAGCTGCTATCGGGTCAGCCGGCTGGTTTACCCATGAGCGACGCTTCGTCGAATGGGCTGAGCGTGCTGGCCACCGGTTTGACTATGCGATCTCGAGCGACCTCGACCTCGAACCAGAGATCACACAAGGACACCACCTAGTCATCTCGGTTGGCCACGACGAGTACTGGTCGGCCCGCCAACGGGCCACGGTAGAGAATCATGTTGCCTCCGGCGGGGACCTGTTTTCGATGTCGGGCAACACGATGTTCTGGCAAGTTCGTCTCGTCGGCGAGGCCGACCACATGGTTTGTTACAAATACCGCGCCCATCTTGATGATCCGGTGATGGGCACGGCGAACGAGCACTCAATGAGTGGAATGTGGGCAGACCCGGTGGTCGGTCGACCCGAGTCAGCGTTGTTCGGTGCTGCAAGTGCCTGGGGGCTCTACCACCGTTTCGGCCAGGCAACGGCCCGTGGGGTAGGCGGTTTCCTCGTGTATCGGGATGACCATTGGCTTCTCGGTGGCACCGACTTGCGCTACGGCGATGTGCTCGGAGCCCGCGATGGGGTCGTTGGTTACGAAACACTCGGGTGCCGTATCCAACTTGATGAGTTCCATCTTCCCGTGCGCGCTGGAGGTGATGGCACACCGACTGACCACATCATCGTGGCGATGGTCCCCTCGTCGAACCTCGGTGTGGGCGACTACCCGAAATCGATCTCTGCTCTCTCTGATCAGGGTGATCTCGAATTCATCGCCGACAGGCTCCATGGAGGAGTGACCGACGAGAATAAGAAGCGAGTCCGTCACGGCAATGCCGTCATCGTCGAATGCCAACCATTCGGCGCATCAGCCGGAACTGTGGTCACGGTCGGAACGACCGACTGGGTATTCGGGCTCAGCACCGACACGGCGGTTGCCAGCGTCACCGAAAACGCGCTCACCCGGTTGTCAGGAAGAGACTGATGAGATCGAGGTCAGCGACACGTCACAATTGAGGAGCTCAACGGCCTCCAGACGATGCTCCGAGATCTCAATTCTGCACCAACTTCCCGAACAGGTTGGAGGCGACGGCACGCCACCTGACCTCTTCATCGTGGCGCTGACACTCTCGTCGCCGCTCGGTGGGGCGACTACCCTTTTCGATCTCGGCTCTCCGCTATCAAGGCGGTGCGATTTGCAGGCAACCGGAAGTCGCGGTTGAGAGCGAGGAGCCAACTCCAAGCGCGAACTTGATGGACCATGCACCTCGCTGGATCGGCTCAGTCGATTGCCAACAAGCCTGCGAACAGGGTGTCAAGGAACTGGCTCCAGACCGACTCAGGCAGTCCGTTCCCGAGCACATCGAGTATCGGGCGAATTCCACCGATACCGAGAATGAGGCTCACGAAAGCTTGCGCCGGAATCTGGTCTCGTACGAGGCCACGCTGTTGCGCCGCCCATATTCCTTCGACTGCCACAAGCGCGCTGGATTCGACCGAATCGAGATGTCGGGAAATTCTCGACGAGCTTGCCGCGGCATATCCCCGCACCCTCAGATACCGGTAATGGCAAGAACTCGGCTCGCGGAATCGACCCAACATCTCGCCAATGAGGCCCAGCGGATCGGGCCTCTCGGCCAGATGTTGAAGGTGGCGGAGAGCTTCAACCAAGACATTTCCGCTTGGGACACATCCAACGTCACCAACATGAGATACATGTTCGACGGGGCGATTGTGTTTGATCAGGACCTGTCAGGGTGGGATGTATCAAAAGTCCCGTGCACCATGATTCCATCGTTCGTTGGCCCCAACTGCCTGTCCGGCGAGTCTCCAACCACCACCACACCAACCACCACCACCGTTCCGGCACCGCCTGCTGCCACAGTTCTGGAGGCTTTGCCAGAGGCAACAACCCCTCTGATTCCCTCTGGACAAGCAACAGCCGGCTTCGGCATCGCCGTCTCAAGCGCAGGGTTTGTCGCTGGCGAAGAGGTGCACCTCATCGTGATGTCAACACCACAAATTATTGGCACGGGAACCGCAGACGCAAACGGCATCGCCACCC
>JBDQKN010000073.1:0-8585 GCA_040263235.1 Ilumatobacteraceae bacterium | reverse complement strand
TGAAGCTGTCGTCGAGGAAATTCGCGCCTTGGGAGGCGTAGCGGTGAGCGACAGTTCCGACGTGGCTGATTGGGCTGGGGCCGAACACCTTGTCGGCGTCGCACTTTCCGAGTTCGGAGATGTCGATGTAGTGGTCAACAATGCTGGCTTTCTACGCGATCGAGTGATCGTCACGATGACGGAGGACGACTGGGACAGCGTTATTCGTGTTCATCTCAAGGGCCACTTCGCGGTCACCCATTGGGCTGCAGCACATTGGCGGAACGCACACAAGGCTGGTTCCACTCGCCATCGCTCCCTGATCCACACGGCCTCGACCTCGGGCTTGTTCGCCAATCCTGGACAGGCCAATTACGGAGCAGCCAAGTCTGGTATCGCCACCTTCAGTCAGATCGCTGGGCAGGAACTCGCTCGCTATGGCGTGATCTCTAACTGCATTGTTCCCGGTGCGAGGACTCGACTCACCATGGGGTCGCCGGGGTTGTCGGACATCATGGAACCAACTCCTGGACACTTCGACCAATGGGATCCGGCGAATGCGGCACAACTCGTTGTCGTGCTCGCAGCACCTGAATGTCGAATCAGCGGAGAGACGTTCTCGATCATGGGTGGGATGATCCAACGGATGCATCCGTGGGCAACCGGGGAGATCGTGGACAGTTCCACCGGTTGGACCTTTGAGAGCCTTGAAGCAGCGCTCGAATCAATGGTCCGCAACGACTGAGCCCAGTGGAGCAGGCTCAGCTGAGGTCGGTAATGCCGAGAATCTCCTCGGCAACATCGGCACCGGAGTCATCCATTGGCATAGACGCCTGAAGGGCCATCACCTTCATCAGGTCGCCATCGACCGAGATCTGGCCACCCATGAATGCCTGCATGACCTTCGCTGGGTCTCGTTCGACGATGAGGGCCCGTGCGGTCGGGTAGTCGAGCGTCACGGTTGCATCTGGGTTGTCGAGGTGTCCGAGTTCGAGGTCGAGCTGACCGCTGGACGTATCCATGTGGGCGTAGAGCGTTCCATCGCCGAAGGGGACATCGGTGATGACTTGGTTGACGCGAACGGCAATCGTGATTTCTGGTACTCGATGTGCATGACGCTCACGGATCTCCCGGGCGGCTGCGATCCATTGATCAGAGAGGAAGGCGAGGCTCACCGTCGAGACGCTACCGCTGGGCGGGTCAGGGTGCGAGACGTTGCACGGAGGTGGTGATCGACTCGACGAAGTCGAGATCTAGTTCATATCCGAGGCCGGGGCCGCGGGGCACAGCAACATGTCCGTCATCGATCACGATGGGCTCAGTGACGATGTCTCGCGCATAGAACCTGCTCGATGCAGAGATATCACCTGGGAGGGTGAACCCATCAAGAGCCGCGAGGGCACAGTTCGCTGCCCGGCCGATGCCGGTCTCAAGCATGCCCCCACACCAGACAGGGATATCTCGCGCCCGGCACATGTCATGAATTCGAACAGCGGTCAGGTATCCGCCGACCCGGCCGGGCTTGATATTGATGATCTCAGCAGCCCCGAGGTCGACAGCATCCACAGCCTGAGTGAAGGATTCGATCGACTCATCAAGGCAAATCGGAGTCTCGATGGCCGTCGCCAGGTCGCGATGACCAAGTAGGTCGTCGGTATCAAGAGGCTGCTCGATCAGCAGCAGGTTGAATTCGTCCAGTCGTCGAAGGTGTTCGATATCGGCTCGGGTGTATGCGGTGTTCGCATCAACTTGGAGTCCAGTATCGGGGCCGATGAGTTCCCTGACGAGACGAACCGGCTCGATATCCCAGCCCGGTTCAATCTTCAGCTTGATTCTCGCATAGCCCTCGTCGACATAGCCCTGAACGGCCGAGAGCAGTTCGTCAAGGGTGCCGAAGATCCCGACGGACACCCCGCTCGGGATTCGTTCGCGTGTCCCGCCTAGGCGCTCATGCAGCGTCGTCTCTGAGAAACGAAGTTCGGCATCGAGGACGGCCATCTCGAGTGCGGCCTTGGCCATCTGGTGTCCCTTGAAGTGGCCGAGCACACTGGCGATATCGGCGGCACGAACCGGACCCGAACCAAACACGGCGGGAGCCATGAATCGCGTGATGACATCTTCGACACCGTCGACGTACTCGGGGGAGTAGACGGGATCGATCAATGCAACGCACTCTCCCCAGCCGGAGGGGCCTTCGGCAGTGGTCACGCCGATGAGCAGGATTTCTCGGGAGGTCTGCGAGCCGAAGCTCGTTCGAAATGGGGTGACGAGATCGAGGTGGATCCTGCGCATCTCGATAGACGTGGGAGTGATGGTTGTCGTCATGTTGGATACTCGATGATGTAGGCACCCTCACGGGTGAAGTCGGCGATTCGTCCGCCTTCGGTCAGTGCTGATTTCAACGCTGAGCGAACATCGACTCTCCACCGCTGGGCCTCGGCTGGGTCGGTCCGTCTCAGACTCACAATGTCGGGAGGGGTGGGCACCTCGGTTCGTCGGCCACCTTCGCTCGGTGGGCAACCACCCGAAACACGCCACGCTGCAACCAGGCGGTCACTCTCATCATTGGCGTTGAGCGAGTCGGTCATCTCTCCATAGAAGTTCTCGAGATAGGCCGCAACCTCGGCTCCAAGCACCCCGATGTTGAACCAAGCGTTGACGCGCACCAGCGGATCGAAGGTCCAGGTAATCCATTCGAGTCCTCGCTCGGCTGCCCACGAGCGCTGGTGGTGCTTGATAGCCCTCCCGACGCCCGCGTGGCGCAGTCCAGGGAGGATCCCGGTCACATGACTGTGGAGAGCTGACTGGTCGGCATGCCGGGCGAGCCATCCAAATGATGCCCCGACCATGCGGTCATGGTCGTATGCGCCGGCGACATATCCGCCCGAGTGCTCGATCGCCCGAAGCAGTTCGACTGCGACGAGCGGAGTTGCCGAGCCCCAGACTTGTTGAAGAACTTCAGACGCCGCCGCGAGTTCATTGCGGAGATGAAGGTTTCGGATCTCAATACCGTCGAGGTGCTGGTCATCGGAGGTCGACGCCATAGTTTGCACCGTAGCCGCTGTCGTCCCGAGTGCTCACGACGCCCGTCAGGTCGTTGACATCTCGTACGAACAATGCGTTGCAGTTGGGCCAGCCCAGCCGTGTCGGTAACGATGTGCCTTATGGCGAGAATTCTTGTGACTGAATCGATTGCCGAAGGTGGTCTTGATCGCCTCCGTGAAGCTGGACACACCGTCGATATTCGGGAAGGGCTCTCATCGGATGAGTTGCTCGATGTGATCCCGGGTGCCCATGCCCTCATCATCCGCTCCGCAACTCAGGTGACCGCCGAGGTCCTCGCAGCGGGCGCTGACCTGATCGTCGTCGGGCGGGCAGGTATCGGCCTTGACAATGTCGATGTTCCGGCTGCCACCTCACGTGGCGTGATGGTCGTGAACGCCCCACAATCGAACATCATCTCGGCCGCAGAGCACACCATGGCCTTGTTGTTGGCGCAGGCGCGCAACGTTCCTCAGGCTCATTCGGCCCTGATCGCCGGCCGATGGGAGCGTTCTCGTTGGGAGGGCGTCGAACTGGCCGATAAAACACTCGGCGTCGTTGGCCTTGGTCGCATTGGGAAATTGGTGGCAGACCGAGCGAAAGCCTTCCAGATGCGATTGGTTGCATATGACCCGTTTGTCTCGGCTGACCGCGCACGTCAGATGGGGGTGGAGTTGTTGTCTCTTGAGGAAGTGGTGGCCGAGTCGGACTTTCTCACCATTCACCTACCGAAGAACAAGGAGACGGCCGGCCTCATCAATCGTTCGTTGCTTGCCGGAGCAAAGCCGTCGCTGAGGATCATCAACGTCGCTCGTGGCGGGATCGTCAATGAAGCAGATCTGGCTGCGTGTATCGCCGAAGGAGTCGTCGCCGGCGCTGCTCTCGATGTGTTCGATGCCGAACCAACGACTCAGAGCCCGTTATTCGAACTGCCGTCAGTCGTTGTCACCCCTCATCTCGGCGCAAGCACGCGGGAGGCGCAGGACAAGGCCGGTGACGCCATCGCCGACATGGTCCAGCTTGCTCTCGCCGGCGACTTCGTCCCGTGGGCGGTCAACGTTGACGCTGCTGAGGCTCATGAGAACCTCCGGCCCTATTTGCCCCTCGCGGAGCGATTGGGCCGGCTGTATTCCTCTCTCGTCGGGGCGACACCGGGCTCATTCGAGGTCTGCGTGGAGGGTGATATCGCCGCCTACGACACCCGGATTCTCGGTCTTGCCGTGCTGAAGGGTTTCTTCAGTCGAATCACCGAGGACCCGGTGAGTTATGTCAATGCTCCGAACCTGGCAGCAGCGGCCGGGCTTGAGTTGCGCGAGGTGATCTCGAGCGTGTCGGAGGAGTTCGTGAATTTGGTCTCGCTTCGCGATGGCACCCACAGCATTTCGGGAACGCTGAGCGGCAGGAGAGGCCAGCAGCGGCTGGTCGAGGTTGACGGACATGGTGTTGATGTCCCCCCGGCTGATCACATGTTGCTGATTTCCAACGACGATCGTCCCGGTGTTATCGGGTCAGTTGGAACGATCCTGGGAGATGCCGGGGTCAACATCGCCGATATGGACGTGGGTCGAATCGATCGGCCTGGTTCCGCTCTCATGTTGATCGCCACGGGGTCAGAAGTCGACCCATCGGTGGTCGATGCCCTTCGCGGTTCGCCGGGGGTGTCGAGTGTGATAGCGCTCGAAGGCTGATTAGCCAGCGGGGCATTGATCACGGGTCGCTTTTGCAACGACACGCGCAGCGTCTGCGAAGTGGCGACCCTGGCTTGCATAGAGCACAGCCCGTGATGAGTTGATGACGAGACCTGCACCTGTGCTGTCGGTTCCAACGGCAATCACGTCACTGGCTGAACCGCCCTGTGCACCAACCCCGGGGACGAGAATTGGCAGGTCGCCAACCTCGGCGCGAACTCGTGCCAACTCGGAGGGATAGGTTGCGCCAACAACCAGACCGCAATCACCGAGCGGCGCCCAGCGCTGAGCGATCATCCGTGCCACATGGACATAGAGGGGATCGCCATCAGCGTCGAGCATCTGAAGTTCATCGCCCCCTGGGTTGGAGGTCCGGCAGAGTCCAATCACGCCACCCCCGGCAGCGAGGAAGGGTTCGACCGAGTCAGTGCCGAGATAGGGGTTGACTGTCACTGCGTCGGCGCCGTAACGACCGAATGCCTCGCGTGCGTACTGTTCGGCGGTGGAGCCGATATCGCCGCGTTTGGCATCGAGTATTAGGACAACGTCGGGGTGTCGATTCCGTATGTGATCGCAGATGCGTTCGAGTTGGTCCTCGGCACCTTGGGCAGCGAAATAGGCGATCTGTGGCTTGAATGCGCAGACGAGGTCGGCCGTGGCATCGATGATCTCGATACAAAACCGTTCGATGCCGTCGCTGGCTCCGTCGAGTGGGGAAGGAAGGCGGGCGGGATCAGGATCAAGCCCAACGCACAATTGGGACCCGCTGAGATCCCAGGCGGCTCGGAGTCGGTCGTGAAAACGTCCCACGTCAGGCGGTGACCGAGATGGCCGCAGTCGGGCAAAGGTCTGCTGCCTCGAGCACGACCTCGCGCAGGTCTTCACCGGGCTCGGCGATGAGGACTTCGATGATGCCGGTAGTGCTGAGCCTGAACACGTCGGGAGCGACCTGAGTGCAACCAGCGGTTGCTGAGCAGAGATCCAGGTCGACGCTTACGTTCATGTCGGCGATGCTAGCCGTGCCGACCAATCACCCCTGCTGGCGCTCAAAGGCCGACAGCACGGCCTTCAGCGATGCAGTGGTGATATTCGGATCTGTGCCGACACCCCATCGGATCTCGGTTCCAGCCGAGCTTTCGACGTAGGCGGCCGCCTCAGCATTCGATCCTCGACCGATGGCGTGCTCGGAGTAATCAAGAACGTCAAAGTCGCCGGGCCATTCGGAGAGCAGCGCAGAAACGAATGCTTCCACCGGTCCATCTCCCTCCCCACTCACCGTGATTGGAGCGCCGTCGACAGCGAGTTGGGCAGTCAGTCGTGTTCGCCCTTGCCCGTCCGATGTTGTGGTGTGAAGTTCGTGACTCCGTAGCGAAAACCTCGGGGCCTCAGACAGGTATTCGGCAGTGAACTGCTCCCACATCACTAACGGTGACACTTCGGTGCCGGAGTCCTCGGTGAGATGCTGGATCGTCCGGGAGAACTCGATCTGGAGCCGTCGAGGCAGGTCAAAGCCGTATTCCTCTTTCATCACATACGCGACCCCTCCCTTGCCCGACTGGCTGTTGACTCGAATGACTGCTTCGTAGGTGCGGCCCACGTGTTTCGGGTCGATGGGCAGATACGGGACCCCCCAGGTCTCGTAGTCCGCAGGGAGATGCTCGAGTCCCTTCTTGATTGCGTCTTGGTGTGATCCGCTGAATGCGGTGTAGACGAGGTCGCCGACGTAGG
This sequence comes from Ilumatobacteraceae bacterium, assembly GCA_040263235.1. GTDB lineage: Bacteria > Actinomycetota > Acidimicrobiia > Acidimicrobiales > Ilumatobacteraceae > Casp-actino5. The sequence goes on along the minus strand of JBDQKN010000073.1, from coordinate 2,148 downwards.
GGTGTCGGGGATGGACAGGTAGGCGGTTGCAGTATTCGGCCGTTCGTCGCAGAGCATCGATATCGCTGATGTCGAGTTCTGGATCAACGCCATTCACGAAGAGGTTCATCGCGAGGTTGACCACATCGACGTTGCCGGTTCTTTCGCCGTTGCCGAACAGGGTTCCCTCCACACGATCGGCGCCGGCCATGATCCCGAACTCGGCAGCTGCGACGGCACAGCCCCGGTCGTTATGTGGGTGGAGGCTGAGAATGATCGAGCTTCGGTCTCGGATGGTGCGCCCGAACCACTCGATGACATCGCCGTAGACGTTTGGCGAGTAGCACTCCACGGTTGCCGGCAGGTTGAGAATGATGGGGTTCTCTGGAGTGGGTTCGATCACATCCATCACGGCTTCGCAGACCTCAATCGCATACTCCGGTTCGGTGAGGGTGAAGCTCTCAGGGGAGTACTCGTATCGAATTGAGGTTCCGGTGAGCTCTGCCTCGTGTTCGCGGCAGAGGCGTGCGCCGGAGACAGCGATCTCCTTGATTCCGGCCTGATCTAGTCCGAACACCACCTCGCGCTGAAGTGGGTTGGTTGAGTTGTAGAAGTGGACAATGGCTCGTGGCACGCCCTGCAGGGCCTCGTAGGTACGGGCTATCAGCTCTGGCCGGCATTGGACCAGCACTTGGATCCAGACGTTGTCGGGAATCAGGTCCTCGGTAACGAGCTGACGAACAAAATCGAAGTCGGGCTGGCTTGCAGAGGGGAATCCAACTTCGATCTCGGTGAATCCCATTGCGACGAGTTCACGGAACATCGCCAATTTTCGAACGGGATCCATCGGGTCGATCAGTGCCTGATTTCCATCACGAAGGTCGACCGAGCACCAGATTGGAGCCTTCTTGATGACCTGGTTCGGCCAGGTTCGGTCTTCGAGCACCACAGGGATATGGGGGCGGTAGCGGTCGAATTGCATTCGGCGTGGGGAGGCTGGTTGAGGAGGCATCGGTGGGTTCCTGTCGACAGTGGAGATTCATGAAGGTGGTGAGAGTCGGGATGCATGGCCCGAAAAAGTCAAAAGCCCCCGTTTCTGGGGGCGGGGGCGGGCGAACGACGATAGGCGCGCTCGCCCTACATAAGGAGAAGGAGAGCGCAACACAGGTTCACAAGCGAAACGATAGCCGTTTATGGCCATGACGGCACAGCACCGCCAGAGATCCGGGTTCGGGCCGGTGGCTAACAGATAGCCTGACACGATCATGACCGATAATCAGGGGCGCCGCGATGGGCGCCAACGCGGCCGGGGTGGCCGCTCACGTGGTCGTGGTGATAGCGGAACCGCTGGGGACCGCAACCACCGCGACGAGGAGCAGCGCTCCGGCAATCTCACCTCTACTTCAGCACTCCCACCAGTGGAGACCCCAACGGGCTTTGCGGCCTTGGGCGTGCCCGAGCGAATCGATGCAGGCCTTGCTGCCTGCGGATTTGGCACCCCGTTCGCTATCCAACTCGAGGCGATTCCGGTGGCGATGGATGGTCGCGACGTCTGTGGCCGAGCTAAGACCGGTTCGGGCAAGACCCTCGCGTTCGGCGTTCCGATGTTGTCCAGAATCGACGGTGAGGCTGGGCCAGGAGCCCCTCTCGGCCTCGTGCTGGTTCCCACTCGCGAACTCGCGGTCCAGGTGGCAGAGGTTCTCGCTCCGATTGCCGAGAAAGCAGGCCTGTCCGTGCTCGCCGTATACGGCGGGGCGAGCAGAGAGGGGCAGATCCGTGACCTCCAACGTGGAGTTGACCTCGTGGTAGCGACGCCGCTCCGCCTCATCGACCTCATGAAGGCTGGCGAGGTCGATCTGTCCACAGTGCAGATTGCATGCCTCGACGAGGCCGACCGCATGGCTGACGACGGGTTCACCCCGCAGGTTGAGTGGGTGCTTCGGCACTGCACGGGTCGGACCCAGACGATGCTCTTTTCGGCAACCCTTGACGGTGACGTTGGACATCTCATTCGCCAGTACCTCACCGACCCCATTGAGGTAGCAATCGATGCGGCGACCGACACGGTCGGCACCATGCATCACCTTTTTCTCGCGGTACACCACATGGACAAGGCGCGCGTCGTGGGTTCGATCAGTCGTGCGATCCCGAAGGTCGTCGTGTTCTGCC
>JBDQKN010000072.1:0-8635 GCA_040263235.1 Ilumatobacteraceae bacterium | reverse complement strand
GTCCAGGACATGATCGACCTAGTTCTCAGCCCCGATCCGTGATCGAGTTCGTGGGGTGTGCCTACAATGAGGGAGGACTTATCCGCTCAGCGGGCTCACTTGCTGAGGGTGGGGAAAACGTCATTCATCTCGATGAAGATGCACTCGCCCGGACAGACGTCTGCGGCTTCAACTACCTCTCGCTCGTGGCGCCCTGCTACTTCTGCCACGCTCCCCGACCCGCCAGGGTCATTGAGAACGACGCCGCGTTCCATCACGTAGGCAATGCCGTCGTCGAGCAGCGTGAACACATCGGGGCATCGGTCGACACAGAGCCCATCACCTGTGCAGAGATCTTGGTCGATCCACACCCTCATCAGGACGCGACCCTATCGGTACCCTTCCATGCCATGTCAGGCCGAGCTGCTGATGAACACACCCCAATCGCACCGCAACGTGAACACCAGTGGCAACGCCCCGATGGACCGATCGATGACCCCTACGCCTGGATGCGGACCACCACCGATCCGGAGTTTCTTTCCTACCTCGATTCCGAGAACTCGTACACCGATAGCTGGTTCGAGCAGATCGAGGCAACAGTCACATCGATCGATGAGGAGATCAGATCTCGAATCCAACAAACCGACGCTTCCGCCCCAGTTCGCCATGGCGCCTGGTTCTACGCGGCGCGCACCATGGAGGGACTCCCCTATCCGATTCTGTGCCGAGGAAGCGATCCCTCCTCAGCCATTGATGCCGACCAGAGCACAACTCTCCTTGATCTCAATCTGGAAGCTGCTGGCACAACGTTCTTCGACCTGGGGGCCTTCGAACCTTCGTCAGATCATCGCTACATCGCATGGAGTGCAGACACCTCCGGTGACGAGCACCACACCCTGCGAATCCGCGACACGTCAACGGGCGCAGATCTCCACGACCGAATCGATAACACGGCGGCAGCTGGAGTTGCCTGGTCTGCAGATGACACCGCCATTTTCTACGTGGTTGCGGACTCCACTGAACGGCCATTCGAAGTACGCAGGCATCAGCTCGGCACCGATTCCGCTACCGATGTCGTGATCTGGTCTGAGCCAGATGAACACTTTTATGTTGGCCTCGGGGCAACACGCAGCAATCGATGGATCGTCATCCACTCCGGTTCGAGAATCTCAAGCGAAGTCCACCTCATAGACGCCACCGCCCACACACACGAGCCCATCTGCGTTCGAGAGCGGGAGTCAGGACTCGAGTATCACGTCGATGACTGGGGCGACCAACTGGTCATCCTGACCAATGACCAAGCCGAAGACTTCAGGATCATGGTCGCTGACCCGCAATCTCCGTCGCAGTGGAGGGAATTCGACGCCCACCAACCCGGGCGGAGAATCACCAGCCTCGACGCGTTCGCCGGTGTACTAGCCGTCCACGAGTGGAGCGATGGACAACCCGGCGTGAGACTCATCTTGCCCGACGGCAGTAGTCGGCGAGTAGAGATCAGCGGCGAGCCCCACGATGTAGAGATCGGGCCCAACGAGAACTTCATCACAGATCGAATCAGGCTTGTTCACCAGTCGCTCACCTCGCCAAGCACCGTGATCGATGTCATGTTCGAGGACCTCTCTATCGATGTCGTCAGACGCACACCGTCACCCGGGGTTGACCTCGATTCATATGCCGCCGAGCGTCAGTGGGCGACCGCCCCCGATGGTGCGCTGGTTCCCTTCGACATTGTCCGCCATGTTGACACCCCCCTTGACGGTTCAGCACCTGCAGTGGTCTACGCCTACGGCGCTTACGAGGTCTCGGTGCCACCGTGGTACTCGACGGCGAGACTCTCGTTGCTCGATCGCGGAGTCATCTGGGTCCTCGCGCACCCGCGTGGTGGAGGCGAACTCGGCCGCCGCTGGTACTTCGAAGGCCGACTCGAACACAAGCGAAACACCTTCGAGGACGTGCTCGCTGTCGCCGACCGACTCGACACCGCCCGCATTGCCAACGGTGACCACCTCGCAGTTCGCGGGGGCAGCGCAGGTGGACTCATGGTCGGAGCATGCATCACCATGCGGCCCGACCGCTTCTCCACTGCTGTCGCAGAGGTGCCCTTCGTCGATGTCGTCTCAACCATGAGCGATCCCTCGCTCCCCCTCACCGTCACCGAATGGGAGGAGTGGGGAGACCCGCGAGACCCAGAGTTCTATCGCTACATCTCCTCGTACTCGCCGTACGAACACTCGAGCGGTCTTCGACTCGGCTCACTCCTCGTCACTGCAGGCCTGAACGATCCTCGGGTCAGTGTGCACGAACCAGCAAAGTGGGTCGCCAGACTTCGCTCTAGCTCCACCACCCGTGGGCCGCTCCTGCTCCGAACTGAAAGGGGGGCCGGGCATGCAGGCCCGAGCGACCGCTATGCGGCTTGGCGAGAGGAAGCGATGACCCTCGCATTCATCACACACACCATCTGAGTCGACTCAGCCGAGAACTGCGCACACCGAGAGCGCCGTCAACACCACGTTTCGAACAACATGCCGCGCCCCCAACGGAGCAGGTGAACGCTCGCCAAAACATCCGCACCCTGGCCGATACCCGGAAAGTAAATGGCGGAGAATCACGGCGGTGAACAATCCGAGTAGCAGGGTCGTAGCCAACGCCGACCACGGCAACGCAACCCTCGCAGTGACGAGGCCCCCCGACATCACTTCGATCCATGGAACGACTGGAGACAGCACCCTCGGCACTCCCATGTCACGGGCGGAGCGTTGCCACTGAGTCAGCGATGACAATTTTGCTGCGCCCGCAATGACGAACACCACGCCAACCACCGTCCCCGCGAGGACACCGAGTGGCTCAGGAAGCACTGCTGACCTCGACGGTCAACCCCTCGTAAGCGGTCAGCACCTTCAGCCCGTGCTCATCACCCCAAATACCTACCTCTGACGCCACAGCGTCCAGTGCAGCATCGTCGCGAGTTGGGTCGTGATGAAAAAGAATCAGTGACCGAACCCCACAGGCTTCTGCCAGTCGAAGCGCATAACTCACACGGCAGTGACCCCATGTTTCATGGCCATGAAAGTCACTGTCGAGGAACTGGGCGTCGTGGATCAACACGTCGGCGCCCTCACACAGTTCGCGAACTCCAGCAGTGCAGAGTTCACCATCGAGGGGCTCTTGATGATCACTCAAGTACGCAACGACACGTCCACCCCATTCGATTCGAAAACCGAGTGTCGGGCCTATGTGCGGAATGAGCCGAGACATGACCGTGGCCGATCCAACGAGGAACTCGTCATTCCCGTGATCAGCAAAAACGAACGTCGCCGGGAATTCATCGATCGACACCGGGAACATCGGAGGCTTGATGGCCGAACGCAAGGTCTCTGCGACGCTCGCGCCCTCACCCTGAGCGGGGCCGTGAATCGAGATAGTCGGCCCAGTCCGAAGGGCAGGTGCGTAAAACGGGAGGCCCTGAATGTGATCCCAGTGGAGATGGCCAACCAGACAATTCACTTCGCTGGCGTCGTCATGGCAAGCGCCGGCATATCGCAGCCCGGTGCCGAGATCGAGCATCAACGGAGGGTCGCCAGGGATATTGACCTCCACACAGGAGGTGTTCCCGCCATAGCGGCGTATCTCCTCTCCATGGCAAGGGGTCGAACCGCGCACACCATGGAAGGTCAGATGCATACCTTCAGACTCGATGCGGGAAGGCTAGTTGCGGTGTTCCAAGACCCGACTCTGAACGAATCCGGACATCGGTCACATCATCGGGGTAGCACCACCACGCCATCGATGATCTGACACAACCCGTCACCCACGAGACCGGCCAAAATCGACTCGGCTTCGGCCTTCGGCCGACCCATCACCTCCGAGACGTCAACGACGACAACGGGGCCCTGCGCTAGAGACTTCAACAGCCGACCGCGGGCCTGACGGCGACTTCCCTCGAATGATGACTGGCGCCCAGACACCCCTGCGGACCCAACAGCAGGATCATCGCTGCTCGAACCCCCCTTCCACACGCACCAACTCTGAACCGGGCAGTCGTTGCACTGCGGACTTCGTGAACGACAGATCGTGCCTCCGAGATCCATCAGCGACTGGTTCCACAACCACGCCTCTCCCTCAGGCACCAACCCATCGGCCAAGGCCCTCACCGAGCGAGGGGTCAATCGCTCCCCCACCACCCGGGCCAGCACACGCCCCACATTCGTATCCACAACGGCTACGTCAGCACCAAACGCGAATGCCAGAACCGCCCGCGCCGTGTAATCCCCGATCCCCGGCATCTCAAGCAACTCATCGAGTTCGGACGGGAATCGACCACGCTCGACAATGATCTCCGAACAGCGATGCAGGTCGCGGGCTCGGCGCGGATAGCCAAGTCCCTGCCAGAGTTGCAGAACCTCGCCAAGCGATGCATCCGCGCACTGCTGTGGGGTTGGGAAACGAGCCATAAACCCTTCCCACTTAGGAATCACCCGATGTACTTGGGTTTGTTGGCTCATGACCTCGCTAACGAGCACACCCCACGGGTCCCTGCTGCGCCGCCATGGCAAATCACGGAGTGTTGCACCGCCCCAAGACAGCACGGCCCCGACGAATTCTTCGGGAATCACGTGTCGGGTGATTCGTCAGACGGGCCCCCCGGATGGTCCTGGCTGACTGAATCATCTCCAGGCACAGATCTGGTTGGGCCGTCTACGAAAACATCAGGCCTTGACCGACGCCAACGTCGTGGTTGAGAGCCCCAACTCTCATGGCGCGGCCGAATGAATTCACCGGTGACATCTCGTGCTGGGAAACGCAGTTGGAAGTCGATCCGACTCTCGCCGCGGCGCGTCTCCTGTTCGGCGAGATCGCGCAGGCGAATAAGCCGATCGCGTCTCTCGATACTCCACGGACCAACCCGCAACGTCGCATAGAGAATTCCACCGAGGATGATCGGAAAGAAGAACTGTGCGAAGCGGTATGAAGCCACACCGAGTGTCGCCGTTCGGAGAGGAACACCGAAACCACGGAGCATTCCCACATAGCCGGTGTCGACGTAGCCAAGACCACCGGGAGTGATGGGAATTGCTGCCAGCACATTCGCCACACCAAACGCGATGATCAACGCATCTGGCTCAAGAGCAACGCCAAACGCCCTGATGAAGACCCACAAGGCACAGGCGTCAAGCAGCCAGTTGAAGGTCGCCCACATCGCCACCCGGCCGAGTAGTTGGCGATCGGTGATGAGCGCCTCCAGTCGCTCGGCTAGCTGGTGCACAACCAGCGAGGCTCGGGCCTCATCAACTCGGAGCCGCCGAGCAAGAAATTTCACCACCCGCTCAGCTCGGCCCTGACCCTCCATTAAGCCAAAGACGAGCGCTGCGGCGAAACCCATCACCACCACCCCCACGAGAGCAGCGCCCCCATACAACGGATTGACGCCACGGATCGGAATCGAGATCACGAGGCCCGTCCAGAGGATGAGATTGAGGATCACTGCCGAGCCGATTCCGACAGTGGCTAGGGCAAACCCCGCATCAGGTCCGCTCAAACCCGACAACGTCAGCAATCGATACCCAAGGGTCGACCCGGCCGCATTTCCTCCGGGAACAATGCTTGACAAGGCGCGGGCGCTCATCTGAATACGGAAGAGTCGCCACCGGGTCACACCGGCGCCTGTATCGCCCAACGCCGCCTTGGTCAACGGCGCGTAACACCACAGGGCAGCAATCTCCAGTCCCAGTCCGAGGAGGAGCAAACCAGGGCGAACTTGGCGAATTTCCTCCAGAGCCGCCCTGAAGTCGGGAATGAGAGGAATGACAAAGAGGTAGAGAACTGCTGCGAACAGCAGGAGTTTCAGCGTGAACCGAAACCGACGACGAGGTGGCGAATCCCGCTCAATCGCCGGCAGTTCCCCCGTTGGGAGGTCGTTCCGATCACGTGACTGTTCCATAGGTGACGCCTGAAGCCGTCGTGATCACATTAGGCGAGGGCCCTGCTCCGGGCCGCGACGCTCAAGGCTGCCAGCCAGCGAAGGCGTCGATCATCGCCGTCACATCACCCAAGGGGTACAGGATCGGGGTCGTGCATCCATTTTCCATGTATCGCCCTACCGCAGCCCTTGCTTCCTCCGCGGTTCCCGATGCAGTCAGCATCTGCACGATCTCATCGGGGACGAGCCGTGATGCAGCCCGGACCTGCTCGTGAGTCGCGGGCCAAGTCAACTCTCGTCCCACCTCATCGAGTAAGGACTGGGGGACACCCGAAGCAGCCATGATGTGAGGCTGCTGGCCGAGGTACTGCGTCACCATCATCCGAGCCATATCGAGTGCCTGTGAACGGTCCTCGTGCACGGAACACACGACGAGTTGGGGACGATCGAGGTCGTCGACCGAACGACCGACACGAGAGGCTCCTCGGTCGAGAGCATCCATCGCTCGGTCGTTGTAGTCCGGTGACACGAGGTAGTTCAGCACCACCCCATCAGCAATCTCACCGGTCAACTCCATCATCTTCATTCCCGTGGCGCCGATGTAAATCGGAACGTCTTTCGGTCGACGCTCCTGGTACACGTAATCGAGCTCAACCCCATCGAGGTGCACGTGTTCACCGTGAAAGGTGACGGTCTCGTTGGCGAGAAGGGCACGCACCACGGTCACGGTCTCGCGCATCATTGCCAAGGGCTTACGACGATCGATTCCCACCTTGGAAGCCAACGGATCCCACCAAGCGCCAAGACCGCACAAAATCCGTCCCGGAGCGAGGTCGTCGAGAGTTGAAAAGAGCGATGCCAAACGAGCTGGGTTTCGCGTCCACACATCGATCACGCCGGAACCGACTCGGATGCGCTCGGTGCTGGCTGCAAAGGCCGCCATCGGCACTCCGGCTTCGCGCACAAGTCGCGAGTCGGCCTGCCACACGGCATCGAAGCCCTTCTGCTCCGCGTATCGAACAATCTCGATCGCCTCGTGAATCGGATGAGCATCCTGCAGGTAGATCGCCATCGGCGCAGCACCGGCACTAGTCATTTCAGGTCCTCCATTCGTCGAAACAATCGTTGCTGTTCCTCAGCCGCATGCGCGCGAATTTCCATCGCGTCCACCCGTGTCGGGCCGCCCTCAGCCCATACGAGATCCCCATCGATGGCGACGCTTCGCGGCGAAACACCCGGCGTGTAGGCCAGGTACCAGGGATCGACCGTTGGAACATCCCACTCAATGCGATCATTGCGCACCTCGGGCACTAGATCAGCGCCATTTCTCACCCACTCCCAGATCGTGTCCGGCGAGGTGGCCACGTCGACCGATCGGGCAACTGCGAATGCCACACGGAACTCCTCGAGCATGTCAGCTCCAATCCCGTCTGTTCCAAGGGCAACGCGGTTCGTGAACCGCCCCGGCCGCGCGTAGCCCACACCGTTATTCATGTTCGAGCGCGGGTTGTGCACGATCGTTCCCAGCATCCCGTGATCGTCAGACAGATGGACACCGTGAACAAGCAGCCATGCATCAGTGCTGAGTCCGGCGAGCCTGTCGGCTGCCTCCTCATCGATGCCACCTTCGGCTACATGGATATGCACCCCAACACCCTGCTCGATGGCGAGATCCGCCGCGGCTTCAATCGTTTCCGGCGAACAGGTGAAAGCGGCGTGCACCCCCACCATGCCACGACCGCCTGCGCTTAGGAATCGGCGATTCTCCTCCAACCCACGCACGGCGCCGTGATGCCCATGCCGGTCGGTGACTCCGTAACTGCAGATCACCCGAACCCCTACCTCTGAACATGCCTCAGCGATGACGTCGAGCGATCCCTCAATCGCTGATGGGGACTCGTGATGGTCAATGATCGCAGTGGTGCCACGTGAGAGCGCTTCAAGCGCTCCAAGCCGTGCCGATGCACGGATGATCTCTGCATCGAGAGCACGGTCTAGGCGCCACCAGACCTGCTCAAGAATCTCACTGAAACCCGTTGGTGTCGACGGCGGGGCAGGCATGCCGCGCGCTAGAGCTGAATAGAGGTGATGATGGGCACACACCAGACCATGGGTCTGGTTCGCTGCCAACTCATCCATCAGGGTCCACGGCGCCCTTGCGCTCAGAGATCAACCCATATGCCTCGGGGCGTCGGTATCGCTCAAAGTCAAAGAGCGTCTCTTTGTAATGACTGCAAAGATCAAGATCGCATCTGGCAACGATCACCTGATCGCCGCTCGTCGTGGCCTGCGCGATTACCTGGCCCGATGGGGCGATGATCTGACTGTGCGAGAGCGACTCGACTCCCTCCTCAACCCCGCCCTTTGCCACACCGACCACATACGTGCCGTTCTGATACGCCCCCGCGGCCATCACGAGGTTGTTGTGGAATGACTGGAGGGGATTCTGGTTCGGATCGGGAGCGTAATGAAGGGGTGTGTTGTAGCCGATCAGCACTAGTTCGACCCCTTGAAGCCCCATGACCCGGTAAGTCTCAGGCCATCGCCGGTCATTACAGATCGCCATGCCAATCAACCCACCAAAGGCTCGAACAACGCCGAAGCCATCCGGAGACTCCTCGAAATAGCGGCGCTCGAGATGTTGGAACGGACGGTGAGGTTCATGCTCGGAATGTCCAGGTATGTGGACCTTCCGATATCGGCCGGCGACGCTGCCGTCACGTTCGACAAGGATGTAGG
>JBDQKN010000071.1:0-8653 GCA_040263235.1 Ilumatobacteraceae bacterium | reverse complement strand
TGGCGACGGCGATCCGGTTCAGATCGCAGCGACTCGAGGTTTCGAGGCGATGGATACCTCCGAACTTGAATCGATGGTTGATGCAGCAATCGCCGCCGAGGTAGATGCCTGGGAGAAGTTCTGCTCAGGCGAGGGCAAAGCAATGGGAGCACTCGTGGGCCATGTCATGAAGGCCTCACGGGGTCAGGCCGACGGTAAGGCTGTGACGGCCATCCTGAATGCCCGCCGCGACGCCTGAGAGTCGACACGCTTGTCGCCTCCAACCCGGTGACCGTCGACGGTTAGCGTGTTGGTCATGACCGGTGAAGTGAACGAGACCTCCGTCGATGTAAAGCCGCGTTCGCGCGATGTCACCGATGGCATCCAGAAAGCAGCCTCTCGAGCAATGTTGCGAGCCGTCGGACTCACCGATGACGACTGGCAGAAGCCTCAGGTAGGTATCGCATCGTCATGGAACGAGATCACCCCGTGCAATATGAGCCTGCGCCGCCTGGCCGAGGCAGCCAAGGACGGTGTGGGCCGCGCCGGAGGAGTGGGGCTCGAGTTCGGAACGATCACGGTGTCAGATGGCATCTCGATGGGCCATGAGGGAATGCGTGCCTCGCTCGTGAGTCGCGAGATCATCTGTGACTCGGTTGAAGCAGTGATTCACGCAGAGCGGCTCGATGGCGTGGTTGCGCTCGGTGTATGTGACAAGTCGATGCCCGGAATGATGATGGCGATTGCCCGTCTCGATCTGCCAGGGGTATTCGTTTACAACGGTTCAACGCTGCCGGGCTATTTGAACGGCAAGGCTCTTGACATCACGAGCGTGTTCGAGGCCATCGGAGCTTGTGCTGCGGGGACCATTACGCCCGATGAGTTGCATGCGATCGAAGCGAACGCATGTCCGGGTGAGGGGGCGTGCGGTGGCATGTTCACGGCGAACACGATGTCGTCAATTGGCGAGGCCCTCGGTTTGAGCTTGCCCGGCTCGGCCTCTCCGCCAGCTGTCGATCGGCGACGCGAAGATGACTCACGCCGTGCTGGCGAGGCGGTTATCAACATGTTGAAGATGGGCCTTCGTCCCCATGACATCCTCACCAAGGGCGCCTTTGAGAACGCCATCGCTCTGGCCAACGCGGTCGGCGGGTCAACGAACGCGGTGTTGCACCTGTTGGCGATTGCCAATGAAGCGGGTGTGTCACTCGATCTCGACGATTTCAATCGCATTGCTGCGAAGGTTCCTCATTTTGCTGACATGAAGCCCGGTGGCAAATTCCACATGACCGACCTTGACCGCATCGGGGGAGTGCCGGTGGTGTTGAAGCATTTGCTCGAGGAGGGCCTGCTTCACGGCGATGAGATGACCGTGACCGGCAGGACCATGGCAGAGAATCTGGCTGAGATCGACCCTCCTGCACCTGATGGCACCGTCGTGTACCCGATCTCGACTCCCATCAACGCCGAGGGCGGGCTCAACGTCTTGACCGGCTCGCTCGCCCCGAGCGGTTCGGTAGTGAAAGTGGCCGGCCTGACAAAGGAGCAGCGAACCTTTGAGGGGCCAGCGCGGGTGTTCGACGGCGAGGACGGAGCGATGGCTGCAGTGATGGCGGGAGAGATCCAGCCCGGAACGGTGATCGTGATCCGTTATGAGGGCCCAAAGGGTGGGCCTGGTATGCGCGAGATGCTTGCCATTACGGGCGCACTGAAGGGTGTGGGTCGGGGCGCCGACTGTGCGTTGATCACCGATGGACGGTTCTCCGGTGGTACGTGGGGATTCTGCATCGGCCACGTGTCGCCGGAAGCCGTTGATGGCGGACCGATTGCGTTCGTTCAGGATGGCGACACGATCCGAATCGACGTGCCGACCCTGTCTCTGGACCTCGTTGTTGATGAGGCCGAGCTGGCCCGCCGTCGTGAAGGGTGGGCCCCAATTCCTCCTCGCTACACGTCAGGAGTGCTCGGCAAGTACGCGCGGCTGGCTCAAGGCGCTGAGAAGGGTGCAATCACCAACCTGGTCTGAACGACTGGGTGACGTCAGTCAGTGAACACGATGCCGCAACGCCGGCATCGAAATCGCACCCGTCCGAATTCGAGTTCACGCGTCACCTCGTACGAGCCGCACACGGGGTACCGTCGATAGCCCGGCCCGAGGGGGATCTGACTCACTGGCCTGCTCACGCCGATGTCAACGCTCGGCGCACAGTGCAGTGTGGTCAACACATCGTTTCAGGGACGGTTCAGTCTCGTGGTGTCACGGAGCGCATGCGGTCGCGCGTTGGGGTGTCATGGCATCACATCGGCGAAGGCGGTCAGGACGTCGGTCGGCCCTAGTGGCGCCGCGCCGGCCTCGGTGAACTCCCCGAAGGTCTCGCGAACTGCATCGTCGCCTTCAGCTGTACCCATCGCGCCTCCTCGACCAGGAGGCGGACTAGTTCCGCCTCTCTACGGGTAGATAACGCACGATGGTGTGGAGAGTGTGCTGGTCAGCTCAGGAGGGAATTCGTTGGGCGATCGCCCGCCATCCAATGAATCCGAGCGCGGTGAATGCGGTGGCAACAATGATGAATGCGATGGCGATTCCATCGCCGAAGACGACCCGCCGAAGGGCTATTCCTGCCACAACAGTGACAAGCCAGACGATGATCCCGGTTGGTACTCGGGTTGGACGTAGCTGCGTTGCGATGACGATCGTCCAAGCGATGACGAGTCCGAGTGCGAAGGGAGCAAGGGTGTTCACGTACCCCGTCACGCTGGAGCCACTGTCGTGCTCGGAGCGTCCGAGCAGCACGAAGACGGCGATGACGATCAGGTCGCCGAAGAATGGCAGGAGCAAACGCTTCACGGGATCAGATCGACCCGAACGTTCCGAGGCCACCCTTGAAGAACAACAGCGGGTCACCGTCTCCGCCACCGAGAGCCTGCACGCTTCCGAGCACGAAATAGTGGTCCCCCATCTCGATCACCTGCTCAACCTCACAGTCGATCCATGCGAGCGAACCGTCAATGATTGGTGCACCTGTGGCCTCGGTATGCCAAGTGAGCCCATCGAAACGGGAACCCTCCACGGTCGACTTCGCAAAGGTCCAGCACACCTCAGTCTGATCGGCACTCAGCACGTTCACGCAGAATCGTCCGCCCGTCGACATCGCCGACCAGGTTGCAGAGCCAGTTCCGGGAAGGAATCCCACGAGAGGCGGATCCAGCGATACCGAGGTGAACGAACCGATAGTGAGGCCGACGGGCTCATCGCCGTCGAGTCCAGTTACGACGGTCACCCCCGTTGGGAAGTGCCCGAGGACACGGCGGAACTCGCCGGAATCAATACTCGTCATACGTTGGACACTACGCGACCGACTCACGTCGGAGTGGCTGCGACTCTCTTGACCTGTGGTGGTGACTCAGCAGATCGACGTCGCCGCCAAACGACACGTCCGGTCGACGAAGATGGTTGACCCACGTTGTTGGGCGCCGGAGGTGCGAAGGCGGCCGATCGTCCCGGCCAATTGCCAGTAGCGGGATGCACATGGGTGCCATCCAGTTCTGTTCCTGCCGCACGCACAGGCACTGTGGGTCCTGAGCGTGTTCGACAACGCCATAGGGTCTATCCATGGACTTGATCACTGAGCGCAAGGGCGCGCTCCGTCGGTCGATGCGCGAATGGCGACGCTCACTGAACGATGTTGAACTTGAGCGTCGGTCCGCCGCTGTGGTGCGCAACATCCGTGAGTCGGGAGTGCTCGACGACGTCATCGTCGTCATGGGCTTCACGTCCATCCGTGGGGAGCCCAACCTTTCCAATCTCGCTGACGCGCTGCGTGCATCAGGCTGTAGTTGGATCGTTCCCGAGGACAATCCTGAGCCAGAGTCAGTAGATCTGGTGTTGGTTCCAGGAGTTGCGTTCACCCGTAGCGGCGATCGACTCGGGCAGGGTGGGGGCTGGTACGACCGCTTCCTTCCAACCGCGAGGCAAGACACCCGAGTGGTTGGGGTCTGCTTTGCAGAACAGGTGCTCGACGACCTTCCTGTGGAGGATCACGATGTCCGTGTCGATTGCGTCATCGACGATTCGGATTTTGAGGTTGACTTCGCGTGATCAGCTGAATTTTGTGAGCTTCAGCGATGAAGGACCCTCAACCAGCGATGCCGCCAGAAATGGTTTGGCTCAGCCCTCGTCGTAGTACTCGCGGCCGAGGTGGGTGATCTGCTCCTCGCCCATCATCCAGCGCAGGGTGTTCTTCAGCTTGGTGAGCTGGATGAACAGATCGTGCTCGGGGTAGAGCCCCGGTGCGACCATGGGCGCCTTGTAGTAGAAGCTCAGCCATTCCTGAATACCGCCGAGACCCGCACGGTGGGCGAGGTCGGAGAAGAGCACCAAGTCGAGGGCCAATGGTGCGGCGAGAATGGAGTCGCGGCAGAGGAAGTCGATCTTGAGTTGCATCGGGTAGCCCATCCAGCCGAACAAGTCGATGTTGTCCCAGCCTTCCTTGTTGTCGCCGCGGGGTGGGTAGTAATTGATCCGCACCTTGTGGTACACGTCGCCGTACAGCTCGGGGAATCGCTCTGGCTCAAGAATGTGCTCGAGCACACCGAGCTTGGACTCCTCCTTGGTCTTGAAGTTGTCGGGATCGTCAAGCACCTCGCCATCTCGGTTGCCGAGGATGTTTGTTGAGTACCAGCCGTTCAAGCCGAGCATGCGTGCCCGGAGCATCGGGCCGATAACCGTCTTGATCAGGGTTTGGCCGGTCTTGAAGTCCTTGCCAGAGATTGGAACACCCTTCTCAACAGCGAGTTCGCGAAGTGCCGGGATATCCACAGTGAGGTTCGGCGCGCCGTTAGCGAAGGGAACGCCTTCCATAATCGCGGCGTATGCATAGAGCATCGAGGGCGCAATGGTCGGGTCGTTGGCATCGATCGCTGCCTCGAAGGCCTCAAGGGATGCGTGGGCCGGGCCCGGTTCGATGAAGATTTCGGTTGACGCGGCCCAGAGCATGACGACTCGCTCAAGGTTGTGCTTCTCGCGGAAGGTGTTGATGTCGGTTCGGATCGACTCGAGCATTCCTCGCTTCGAGATCGTGCCGATCGTGTGCTCGCCATCGAGTCGCTTGACATATTCGCGGTCGAAGGCGGCTTTCATGGGCTGGACGGCGCGAAGCGCATCGGAGACCGCCTCAAGGTGTCGGCCGGCCTCGAGTACCCCGGCCCGCTGTGCTGCCACATAAGCGTCGTCTGGGAACGGATCCCAGGCACCGAAGACGAGGTCGTCGAGGGGGGCAAGGGGTACGAAGTCCTTGATCAACGGATTGCGGTCCTCGTCGCGACGGCCGAGGCGGATCGTGCCCATCTGGGTCAGGGCGCCAACCGGGGCGGCGATTCCCGCCTTCGCAAGTTCAACGCCAGCGATGAGGGTTGAGGAGACAGCGCCGAGGCCGACGGTCAGGACGCCGAGGCGTCCTTCGGCTGGGGCGGGTGGGAACACGGTGGGTTGCGTCACGGTGTCGGACGCTAGGGGAGCGGACATCGGATATTTCATATCACATTGACATAACAAAGTACCGATGGGGTGCAGTTGCGTTCCCTGACTCGAGATGGCAGAATCGTCGGCGATGCATGCCGCTGTCACCATGACTCTTGATCCTGTAGTAGGTATCCGGTAGCGCACCGGGTACCGACTTCCGCATGCGCTCCGACCTCCCGTGAAGCGGGGGGTCGTTCCGTTTTTCAGCCCCTTCCCCCAGCCCTGCCACCAGGAGACGACATGAGTACCAACCAACCCGACCGGATCACCGGGGCCCAGGCCCTGATCAGGGCTCTTGAGATGGAGCAGGTGGACACCATCTTCGGACTACCCGGAGGATGCATCCTTCCTGCCTACGACCCGCTCCTTGAGTCGTCGATCCGTCACGTCCTCGTGCGTCACGAGCAGGGCGCTGGACACATGGCAGAGGGTTACGCCCATGTCACTGGTCGGCCCGGCGTTGCCATGGTCACCTCTGGCCCGGCTGCGACGAACCTCGTCACCCCATTGATGGACGCCTACATGGACTCGATTCCGATGATCGGGATCACTGGGCAGGTCGGCACCGGAGCTATTGGCTCGGACGCCTTCCAGGAGTGCGACACAGTGGGCATCACTCGTTCGTGCACCAAGCACAACGAATTGATCATGTCTGCAGACGACATCCCGTTGGCTGTCCGTCAGGCATTCCACATCGCTACGACCGGTCGTCCAGGTCCGGTCCTGCTCGACGTACCCAAAGATGTCTTGCAGAACGAGATGACCTGGTATTGGCCGAGCGATGAAGAGGTGCGGGCCTCGCTCCCCGGCTATCGCCCGAATACCAAGGGGCATCCTCGAATGATCAAGGAAGCCGCACAAATGATCCTCGCGGCTGAGCGCCCGGTCCTCTATGTCGGTGGTGGGATGCTGAAGGCCCGTGCGGCCGAGGTGCTGCGTGAGCTCGTCGACCTGACTGGCATCAACGTGGTCACCACGCTCATGGCCCGGGGCGTGTTCCCTGACAGCGATCCGCTGAACCTCGGCATGCCTGGCATGCATGGGACGATCGCGGCGACCACCGCAATGCAGCGCTCAGACCTGCTGATCAACCTCGGCGCTCGCTTCGACGACCGGATCACCGGCAAGGTCGACGGGTTCGCGCCCGACGCCAAGGTCATCCATGTCGATATCGATCCAGCAGAACAGGGCAAGGTTCGCCGACCTGATGTGCCGATCGTCGGCGATTGCCGACTCGTGACCGAAGAGATAGTCCAAGCCATCCGAGACCTGCTCGCATCGGGCGTGGCTCAGGCCGATATCTCTGAGTGGAAGAGCCGAACCTCTGGTTGGCAGGAGATCTTCCCGCTGACCTATGACGAGGCCGAGCCCGGGGCGGCGCTCAAGCCGCAGTTCTGCCTCGAGAAGCTCCGTGATTCGTCTCCGGAGGACACGATTGTCGTCTCAGGAGTCGGCCAGCACCAGATGTGGGCCTCGTTGCACTGGACCTTCAACCATCCGTATACCTGGGTCAACTCGGGAGGCCTTGGCACGATGGGCTTCTCGATTCCAGCTGCAATCGGAGCCAAGATGGGGCGGCCTGACGCAACGGTCTGGGCTGTCGACGGCGATGGCTGCTTCCAGATGACCGCTCAGGAACTGGTCACAGCAACCGTTGAGCGCATCCCAATCAAGATTGCGCTACTCAACAACTCCTATCTCGGCATGGTGAGGCAGTGGCAGGAGATGTTCTACGACGAGCGCTATTCGGAGGTGTATCTGTCGACCGAGACTCCCGACTACGTGAAGTGGGCAGAGTCGATGGGTTGTGTGGCCATCAGGGTTGAGAGCCCCGAGGAGGTCCAGCCTGCCATCGACATGGCGAACTCGATCAACGACCGAACCGTGGTCATCGAGTTCCGCACCGATGCTGACGAGAAGGTGTTCCCGATGATCCCTGCGGGATGCACCAACGATCAGGTGCTTGTGCACCCGTCACAGGAGGGGCACCGCTCACAGCTGTGAGTTGTGCGGGACGAGACAACGAAGGAACAACAGACATGACCGCAATCAACCCCCACGGGTCCTCGCTTAACCACGGCATCCTTTCGGTGCTAGTGCAAAACCGTCCCGGTGTGCTCGCCCGCGTGGCGAGCTTGTTCGCCCGGCGCGGCTACAACATCTTCTCTCTTGCTGTCGCACCTGCCGAGGACGACGCCCAAAGTCGGATCACGATCGTGGTCGACCTTGAGTCGGCTCCGCTCGAACAGATGGTGAAGCAATTGTTCAAGCTCGTCGATGTGGTGAAGATCTCCGAACTCGACCCTCGTCGTTCCGTTGAGCGTGAACTCTTGCTCGCAACGGTTCGAGCCGATGCGGGACAACGGTCTGAGATCATCGAACTGGTCAAGATCTTCGAGGCGAAAATCCTCGCCGTTGGTGCTGATGCCCTCACGGTGAGCCTTGAAGGCCACCCAGACAAGCTCGACGATTTTGAGGAACTCCTCGGTTCCTATGCCATCGTGGAGCTCCAACGGACGGGTCGCGTGGCCCTGCCGAAACTCGATCGGGCGTCACGACTTCGTGCCGCCACTCCCAACCAGAAAGGAAAGGTGGGCTGATATGGCCGCCAACGTCTACTACGAGGCCGACTGCGACGGTTCGATCATCCGGAGTCGCAAGGTTGCTGTCATCGGATACGGATCCCAGGGGCACGCTCACGCGCTCAACCTGAAGGAGTCCGGTGTTGAGGTGTGCATCGGTCTGCGCGACGGATCAAGCTCGAAGACCAAGGCCGAGCAGGCCGGACTGATGGTCAAGTCGATGGCTGACGCCTCGGCATGGGCTGACCTCATCATGATCCTGGCTCCCGATACCGAGCAGAAGTCGATCTTCGATGAGCACATCGCTCCGAATCTGCAGCCCGGCGACGCCATTGCGTTTGCCCATGGCTTCAACGTTCGCTTTGGTCGGATCGCCGCTCCCGAAGGTGTCGACTGCATCATGATCGCCCCCAAGGGGCCGGGCCACCTCGTGCGCCGCCAATTGCCTCGGCGTAAGAGAGCGCAAGGGCCTTCGCCCCACCGGTTGCGTCCTGGTCGACGGCGATGAGCGCTGGCACACCGCCACCCTCGGTATAGGTACGGCGCACGAGGTGGCCCGGCCCCTTGGGGG
>JBDQKN010000070.1:0-8923 GCA_040263235.1 Ilumatobacteraceae bacterium | reverse complement strand
TGGGGCGAACTCGCTCCCGCTGCCTCGACGGCGATCTTGGTCTGTCATGCATGGACCGGGGACTCCCACGCTGCTGGAAGGGCAGGACGTGGTCACCCTGCGCCGGGTTGGTGGGACGCGCTGATCGGTCCGGGTCGTGCAATCGACACGAATCGCTGGTTTGTCGTCTGCTCGAATGTGCTTGGAGGGTGCCAGGGTTCGACCGGACCCTCCGAAGTTGATCCGCGAGACCCTGAGGGTCGCCGCTACGGACCTCGATTCCCGGTGGTCACGATTCGCGACATGGTTCGTGCCCAGGCCCGCCTCGGGGCCCACCTTGGAATTGAACGGTGGGCCTCGGTAATCGGTGGGTCGATGGGGGGGATGCAGGCCCTTGAATGGGCAGCGACCTACCCGCGGCGCGTGGGTTCTGTGGTGCCGATTGCCACGTGCCTTCAGTCGACTGCGCAGCAGATCGCGTGGGGAATGATTGGACGTCGCGCAATCGCGCTCGACCCACGCTGGCGAGGCGGCGACTACTACGACGCCCCCGAAGGTGACGGACCCGGGCACGGGCTTGCTGTTGCGCGCCAAGTGGCGCAGGTGACCTTTCGGAGTGACAACGTATTTACCGAGCGCTTCGGTCGGGGAGTTGGCGATCGCTCGGTGGGTGACGGATTCGGACTCTGGCAGGAATTTCAGGTTGAGAGTTACCTCGCGTACCACGGGGAGAAACTCGCACGGCGCTTCGATACGAACAGTTATCTCGTGATCTCGAAGGCAATGGACCTTCACGACGTGTCACGGGGACGGCAGTCCGTCGAGCAGGCGCTTCGCGGATTCTCCGGACCCTGCTTGTCGATCGGAGTGTCGAGTGACATGTTGTACCCGGCTTACCAGCAGCGCCAGATTGCCGATGCATTCGTTACTGTTGGCGCCGATGCCGACTATGTAGAGGTTGACTCCCCGCACGGTCATGACGCCTTCCTGATGGAGACCGAGCAGGTCGGTGCACCGATCGGGAGATTCCTCGGTCGGCTGCCGGTCGATCACCATGCCTGAGGGTCTGGAAGCCGAGATCTATAGACGCGCTGCAGACGGTCTTGCTGGAGGCCGGATCGATCGGGTCTGGGTCGACCCTTCATGTGGTGATGAGCGGGAGTTGTCCACGCTGGTTGGCGCCCGCGTGGAGGAGATTCGACGGCTTGGCAAGCACATGCTTATCGACACCAGCTCGGGCGTCCTTGGAGTGCACTTTGGAATGACGGGTCGACTTGTGCTCGATGGCCGTGCAGCGATAGCGGCACTCGAATACGGAAGCGACCGAGACGACCCCCGCTGGGACCGTCTGGTGATGACGGTGGGTGGGGCAATCGTGCGTGTGAATGACCCGCGTCGATGGTCTCGTTACGTACTCGAGCCTGACACATCACGTCTCGGAGTCGATTTGTTTCAGCCCGCCAAGGTGCTGCGACTGGCGCTTGACCGGGCGGCGCATCGGAGGTCGCCCATCAAGGCGGTGCTGCTCGACCAACAGTTGATCGCCGGGATCGGGAACCTGATAGCCGACGAGGTTCTCTTCACTGCTGGTTTCGCCCCCTCGCGGCGATTCGACGCTCTCGATAGTGCCGAGCGTGCTGATCTTGCCCGTGTGATCTCGCGCACGGTTCGCCAACTTGATCGCCGAGGCGGCAGCCACACCGGAGCCACCGGTCCGCCAGTCAGGGCCGTTGGCGGGCGGTGTCCTCGTGACGACTCTCCGTTCGAACGCGGCACTGTGGCAGGTCGGACTTCGTTGTGGTGTCCTGTGCATCAGCGCTGAGGTTCTGGCACACTCGGACTATGTGGGTGGCCGATAACACCGCCGTGGTGGCTGCTGTCGGTGATCCCGGTGCGTCTCGGACGGTTCTGGTGATCGTGTTCGCTCTTCTTGCTCTCGGGGCTGGTCTAGCGGCCCTTGCGGTGTGGTTATGGCGCGCTACCAGAGTCGATCCGCCATCACTGGCTGTGCTTGAAGTCATGGGCGAGCGCCGGTTCCTTCGGGCCGATCTGGCGGGTCGACAGGAATTGATCGATGCGGCTCGGGGGCAAGCTGCTCTGGAGACTGAGGCAGAGCCGCCGCTACTCTCCTGACATGGCAGATGCTCAGGGATCACTTGATGTCGACTCGATGCTCTCTCGGTTCCGTGACCGGGCGAAAGCAGTGAAGCAGCGCCCGTTACCGCCGGTGGCCGGCGACGAGCGGAAGGCATTCATTGAGCAGGCTCAGCGTGACTATATGGACTTCGCAATCATCGGTGATGCCGGCTGGGAGTTGGACGATGGGGTCTTGACCCTGACCGTCGATCTTCGCCCCGCTGATCAGCGAAGCTGACTGTCCGATCCGGTCCGAGCGGCTGGTAATCTGGACCCCGCATTGCGGACGTGGCTCAGCTGGTAGAGCATCACCTTGCCAAGGTGAGGGTCGCGGGTTCGAATCCCGTCGTCCGCTCCAATAACAATCGCCCGGGGTTGTTCCCCCGGGCGTTTGCCGTTGTTGTGGGGTGATTTACGGATTCGGGAGAGGCGTTCCGTGCTGCGGGCTGCTTAGACGAGGTTCCACTTCACGCCTCCAATAGTGAATGCCTCGCCTGCCCGGCTGCGATCGCTGGCGATGAGATCGACCTCATCCATCCCTTCGCCCCGAGCACCAGCTGGACTGAATCGAACCGACCGGAAGAGCCCAAGTTCGCTCCACCGAGACTGCATTTCGACGGGGGAGTCGGCAGCGATGGTGATACCCGCTATTCCTGACACAACGGATGTGTCCACGTGGGCTGCCCAGGCTGGTCCAGCCCATCTCCACGCCCCGCGCGGGGTGGCCTCGTCGAGGCTCACGATTGCACCGCCCACATCTCGGGGATGCAGATGGCGACCCCGGATGTCATCGAAGTCACCCCGCCAGACCACCCGAACCTCGTGGGATTCGACGTGAGCGATCCTCTCGTCGAGGTCATCGACTTCATAGAGGACCATGTACCCACCGTCGCCACCTCTTCGGTCGAGAAGCCTTCCTGCAGTCGTGTTGTCGGCATGTGGGGAGACCACTTCGATGAATTGGTCTCCGGCCACCATGAGAGCATTGACGAGACCGAACTCGCCGACCCCCGGATCGTTGAAGCAGACCTTGAGACCGAGCCTCTCGCACAACTCGAGCACGACCGGCTCGAGGTCCTGGGCGACGAGGGCAACTTGTCGAAGTCGAATCATGGGTCGATGGTAGTGATGAGTCTCGCCTCGCTTGAGCGTCGGCGTTCCGGGCAGGATCAGTTCGGCAGAATCGACTGGAGGAGGGGACATGACACGAGTGATGACCGAGGGACTGCAATTCCCCGAGGGGCCAGTAGCGATGGGCGACGGGAGCGTGCTCGTCGTTGAGATCAAGCGCGGCACAATCACCCGTTGCCTTCCCGATGGATCAACCGAGGTGGTCGCAACGCCGGGTGGAGGGCCGAACGGGATGGCGATTGGGCCAGATGGCGCGCTCTATGTCTGCAACAACGGAGGCTTCAACTGGCGAGAGATCGACGGGATGACAGCCCCTGGCCATCAGGCTGACGACTATGCCGGTGGTTCGATCCAGCGCGTCGACATCGCTACCGGCGAGGTCACCACTCTCTACACGCAGTGCGATGGCCACGGGCTACGCGGCCCCAACGACATCGTCTTTGATGCCGCCGGTGGCTTCTGGTTCACCGATCTCGGCAAGAGCCGAAGTCGTGACAGCGACAATGGCGGGCTTTACTACGCAACCCCCGATGGTTCCATGATCACCTGTGCTGCCTACGGCCTCAACCGTCCAAACGGTGTCGGGCTCTCACCGGACGGGTCGACCGTGTATGTGGCCGAGACCTCGGTCGGGCGGGTGTGGAAGTGGGAGATCGAAAAGCCCGGAGTGGTTCGTCGTGGAGATACCCCTCTTGCACACGGAACGCTGCTTCACGGGTTCAACGGATTTCAAATGCTCGACTCTCTCGCCGTTGACGGTGATGGGAACGTCTGTGTAGCAACGCTGGTGACCGGTGCCATCAGCGTGATCAGTCCCGACGGCACCCTTCTCGACCAGGTGGCAATGCCACGCTGGGATGCCTACGTCACCAACGTCTGCTTTGGCGGACCAGATTTGCAAACCGCTTATGTTACCTCTTCAGGGTGGGGACTGCTCTACGAGGTCCCCTGGCCACGACCAGGCCTTCGCCTCAATTATCAGTGACTTCCGGGTGACGCCGCATGATGAGGGCGCCGACAGCGCCAACAGCGGCGACGACACCGCCAAACACAAAGGTCCGAGCGAAGTCGTCAGGGTCCCGACCCTCGCCCAGAACCACGAACATTGACTGGATCCCCGAAAGCATGCCGATGTTCATGAGCGTGGAACTCATGCCATTGGCGACACCCAGGTCGGCGGGGTCGGCTGCGTTGGCAACTGCTGTCGAATACGAGGGGGATGCGAGGCCCATCGCGACCCCGGAGAGAATCAGCCCAAGGATCACCAGTCCGAGGTTCGTCCAATGCGAACCCGCAACCCATGAGGCCATCGAAGCCACCATCAGCACCGACCCGAGCAGCAAGAACACTCGCTCGCCGAATCGGCCTGCCAGCCTCCCTCCGATCGGGGAGAACACGCTGTAAAACGCGGGCCGAAAGAGCAGGATCAGGGCAACAGTCCCAACCGAGTAGTCGAACAGGGACGAGAGCAAGATCGGAGCGATGAGGAAACCGCCCATGTAGGCAAATTGGCTGAGGGGTTGACACAGGAGCGGACCGGTGAAATCCCGACGTGAGAAGTAATCGAGCCGAATCATGGGTTGCTTCGTGGTGCGTTCGATTCGGATAAATGCGACGAACCCAACCACGGCCGACAGAGCGAGGAGGAGCGGGACAGTCGCTCCGAACCCATTCCGCCCACCGAACTCGAGATACAACAGGAATCCGAGTGTTGCGATAGCCAAGGTGATTGCGCCGCCGCTATCAACCGGTACCGACTTGAGGTCGGTGTCGGGCCGAATCGTTCTCCAGGCGATAACGGTGCCGAGAATTGACAGCGGAAACAGAATTGCAAACACGATTCGCCAGCCGAATGCTTCGATGAGCGGGCCACCGGCGATCAGGGCTAGGACAGGGGCGCCGGTCATCGCCATCTGGAACCACCCCATGGCCTCCCCGCGACGCTCAACAGGATGTGCGGCCATGATGAGGGCCATGCCGTTCGGCATGGTTGACGAAATCCCGAGACCGACCACCATCCGGGCAGCGACGAATGTCTCAGCGCTAGGCGCTATCGCGCAGAAGAGGGTCCCTAAGCCGAGAAGGATGGCGCCACCGAGAAACATCTTTCGATGGCCGCGACTGTCGCCGAGGCGACCCATCACCGGGGTAGCGACGGCCATCGCCAAAAAGAGTCCGGTGACTGCCCACGAAAGGAATCCCTCGGTTGAGTCGAGATCGTCAGCCATCGTTGGGAGAGATGCCGACACGATCGTCATCGAGGAGGTGAACACGATCACAGCGGCGAGAACGGTCGCGAGCACCCGCCGGCCATAGGCCTGATCGACGCCGGTGGCGGAGGGAGCCGTGGCAGTCACCCGGCCACCCTATGAATAATTCGGTGGGGGTAGCGAGGCCGATTCACAGTGAGGTGACTTCGACAGCGAGCGACCCCGGTGGTGTTTCGGCCTGATCGAATGTCCGTCGACCCTGAAGATCGGCGAGGAAAGCGGTGACTCCGGCCAAAATTGCCGGATCACTCTCAACAACTGGAGCAGCGGGAGGCAGACAGCCGTCGGTTCCGAGAGATTTCAGCATGGGCTGTGCATCGAGGAACGGGCCAAGCCCTGACGCCTCGGCCACCCCGATGATCCCTGCTCCGTCGCCGAATCGACAGAAGTCGTCGAATGCGTTGTGACCTGCCTGATCGATGACCCAGAGCACCGATCCCTCGGGAGCGATCTCGAGTGCTGCTGCCGAAGCGGTTGCCGGAACCACGCCATCGAGAGCTCCAGCGATGAACATGGTTCGTACGTCGATCGCCTGAACCTCATCGGGTGCTCCTGCGGCCAAGGAGACGAGGCCGAGAAGTTCGTCTGATGATGGTGCGGCCCCAAGACGGGCCACGGTGCCACCTCCAGCTGAATGCCCGATTGCCGTCCAGGACTCTGAGTCGACTCCGGTGAATCGCTCATCGTCGAGGACCAACCGGCGAGCGGCCTCCAATTCTTCAACACTGTCTTGACTGGTGCCCGAGGTGGATCCACCGAGCACGTTGACGAGGTCTCGAGATGGGTGATCTGGTGCTGCTACCACCATGCCCCACGATGCGAGGTGCGAGGTCAGTAGCGCACTTTGGAGTCGCATGCCAGAGAATCCGTGGCTGAACACGACCATCGGGGTTTGTGACTCAATTAGCGGTGCTGCGTTGCGGCTCGCCGGATAGGTGAATACGGAGTCGACATCGCCGGTGAGGAGATCTCGAATGAGGTCAGGAACGAAGTCTCGGATGTCGTAGGAGTCGGTGGCAGACGGATCGGCGTCAGCGGGATACCAGACGTCCACGGTGAGGCCGTCTGCTCCTAAGAGAGTTGCCACCCCGACGGGATACGGTCCACGGTCAGCAAGATCACTAAGGGATGCAGCGGAAATCGGGTCAGTTGGCGGAGCGAGGGTAGTCGTCGTTGTCGAGGTGGTCGAGGTGGTCGATGTTTCAGCAACAGTGGTGGTCGCTGGCGATGAGGTGGTCGTGGCAACGGCGGTAGAGGCGCCATCCGCTGCTGGCGTTTCAGCCCCAGAGCTGCAGCTCATGGCCGCAAATGTCAGGGGAAGTAGGAGCAGGATCCGAGCCATCGGCACATGCTGTCAGGTGGATTGGATCTCGACTTGATCCTGCGGTCTCGCCGGGACAGCAGCCGAGAGTCGGGTTACCCTTCCCGTCATGTTCAAACCCGGCGATCCGAGTGGTCAGACCCCACGGGTCGAATGGGTGCGTACTGAGTCTGGCCTTGATCTCCACCTGGTTCGATGGGGCCCGGAGACCCCCATCGATGGCCCCGGCTGGGTCCTGCTTCACGGTCTTTCATCGAACTCTCGACTCTGGGATGGGGTCGCAGCGCGGCTGGCCGCCTCAGGAGGGTCAGTTGTCGCCGTCGATCAACGCGGTCACGGACGCTCGTCAAAGCCGGATGACGGATACGACATGGCGACGGTGGCTGATGACCTCGCTGGTCTCATCGAGCGCCTCGGATGGAGTCGACCCGTGATCGTTGGGCAATCTTGGGGAGGCAATGTCGTAGTTGAGGCAGCGGCCCGCCATCGATCGATCGCCACTGCGGTTGCCTGTGTCGATGGGGGATTCATTCGTTTGCGCGACCGATTTCCCGAATGGGAGTCCTGTGCGACCACCCTGGCCCCACCTGCACTCGTGGGCACACCGATGGAGGAGGTTCGCGGCTGGATTGAACGATCGGCTGCAGACTGGCCAGTCGAGGGCCGCGAAGGCACGATGGCAAACTTTGAAATTCGTGATGATGGCACGATTGCACCCTGGTTGACACGTGAGCGCCATATGAAGGTGCTGCGGGGACTCTGGGAGCATGACCCGCTCGATGCAATGACTCGGGTTGACGTCCCGCTTCGTTTTCTGGTTGCCGATTCGGGGGAAGCCAATTGGTCACGTTCCCGTCGTGAGGCAGTCGACGCCGCCTTGGCCGTCGCTCCGACAGCCGACGCCGTTTGGTTCCCTGGAGCCCACCACGACGTTCACGCCCAACGACCTGACGAGGTGACGTCCTCGTTGCTCGAGATGGTGTCGGTCGAAAGGGCTGATCATGGCTGATCCTGGCTCTGGCCACCGTCACATGAACGTGGTCCTGACGGGTTTTATGGCCACCGGAAAGTCGACCGTGGGACGGTTGCTCGCGGCACG
Organism: Ilumatobacteraceae bacterium; assembly: GCA_040263235.1. GTDB lineage: Bacteria > Actinomycetota > Acidimicrobiia > Acidimicrobiales > Ilumatobacteraceae > Casp-actino5. Next base: position 987 of record JBDQKN010000070.1, on the reverse strand, counting down.
GCTTCGTTACGGGTTCGTCGACACCGATCGCATCATTGAGGAGCGTCACGGGCCGATTCCTGTGATCTTCTCAACCGAAGGGGAGGCGGCATTTCGGCGGATCGAGCGGGACGTTGCCATTGAACTGTCTGGATTGTCATCGCTCGTGGTCTCTACGGGCGGTGGGATGATGCTGGACCCGGTCAATGCCGACGCTTTAGCGTCATCTGGGATGGTGGTCTGCTTGACGGCATCGCCGAAAGTCATCCTTCGGCGAGTCGGCGGGTCACGAGCAGGGGAACGCAGACCGTTACTTTCAGGGGCAGACCCGGAAGCCCGAATCCGAGAACTCCTCACCGAACGCGAGGCGGCGTATGCGGCGTTTCGGCAAATTTCGACCGACGGCCGTCCACCGAGTGAAGTCGCTGAGGAGATTGCAGCCCTTGTCGGGTGATCAGCTGTTCTGACAGCCGATAAAGGCCTGCAGATCAAGAGCGTGCCTCGCATAAACCGATGCCTCTTCGCCAATGCCAGGGTCATCGACGAGCGTTGACCAGTAGTCAAACTCTGCTTCTAACCCAGCACACCCGTCGCTGAAGGCGAGGTCAACCATGCGGACTATTGCGACTGGTCGCTCGCCTTCAAATGGCGTGTCAGCATCGGGCAGGATCGTTACCTGCGCATCGGCGAGATTGGTTCCGGTGTAGGCGAGGCCCTCGCCGGCTGGGTTCAGAGTCGGCTCCGAGTCGGAGGTGCCGCCGCCGATCAGGAGCGCAACAGCCGGGTCTTGACAGATCGGCGCTGCCCGAATACTGGTGAGATTGCTTCGCGAGCATCGCCGTGCGGCAAAAACCACGGGTTCTACCCCGATCGTCCCCGGATGTGAATCGAGGGCCAGTGCGAAACTCTCGAGGTCACTACAGATGCTGATCGCCTCGTCGAGGAGGCCGACCTGGTCGTCGATGTCGATCGCCGCTGCTGCGATGCCCACCCGACGAGAGCACGGGT
>JBDQKN010000069.1:0-8957 GCA_040263235.1 Ilumatobacteraceae bacterium | reverse complement strand
TCCGAGCGCAGGTCGGTGACCACCGGAGCGTCTGGATCGAGCCGAGCGACATCGATGGCCAAGGTGCCATACGGCCCCATCTCAACCCCGGGAACCCCAACCAGCGCCTGATTCGCCAAGGACTCTGCGCCAGATCGTCGCGGCAAGCGCGGCACAACTGGGAGATCGAAGTGGTTCATGGTGAACTCAACGGCCGCGGCGACGCTTCGATGGGGAAGACTTCCCACCCCCATCGTTGCTCCTGGGGTCACCGCGTCGAGGACCGCATCCACAACGCCATGGTGTCACGCTCGCCTCAGCCAGCACGACTCGTAGCAATCGTCTGATGTTCGGCGCGATCAGCCAGACTTGGACCATGCGAACCGACCGGCCCAACGGCCCATCGCCACGGCGATGGGCCGCCGCACTCCCGGCAGCGGCCTGGGTGATGATCGCAGTGTTCGGCTGGCCGGTCGTCGGGGCTTCGGCACCTGCTGAAGGACTCCAACGAACGATTGTTCTCGCGGTCGCCATCGTGGTCTGGATCGTCGGAGCTGCAGCGGTAAGCGTGCCATCGGTGCCCTCGCTCACCGTGGCCCGGGTCCTCGCACCTGCCGTCGCTGTGGGTTCGGTGGTTGGCTGGCTCGCCTCAGCAGATCACGTCAACGCCTCGATCACCTCCGCTGCCGCAATCGTTGCGGTCGGCGTCATCATGAGCGGGGAGTTTGGACGAACATGGGTCCAGTCTTCGGCGTATGGGGACGAAGAGCGCTTCCCCTTGCGACCCCCGTCGACGTTCCTCGTTGCCTCCGTGGTCGTTTGGTTGCTCGCCACCGCCTGCATGCTCATCGGGCTCGTCGCGATCGAGACCACAGCCCGCCTCGCAGCCCCGGCTCTCATCGCTGCAGTTGCACTCTTTGCTCTCGGCTTCCCTCGATGGCACCGCCTGTCGCGTCGGTGGCTCGTGCTCGTCCCAGCAGGGGTAGTGGTTCACGACCCTTTGGTGCTTTCAGAGACAGCGATGTGGCGTCGGCATTTGGTCAGTGGCGCAACGCTGGCATCTGCCGATACCGGCGCAGCGGATCTGAGTGGGCCTGCTGCCGGACACCTGATCGAACTCAGTTTCGAGGAGCCGACGACTGTGGTTCTAACCGACGGCCGTCGCAACCCTCTCGGGACAGCTATCCATCTGACTGCAGGACTTCTCGCCCCCAGCCGTCCGGGTGCCGCCCTCGCAGCACTTCGCCAACGTGGGATCAGAGGCTGACCGGAACCGCTCGTGGTTCCACGATTCCCCCGCCGATGACCCACTGATCGTCGATGTCGTAAAAGACGAGACTTTGCCCAGGAGCGACGCGGGGTTGGCGGAGTGGCCATCGGATTTCGGCGGCGCTCTCTGTGAGCGGCACAAGGTCACCTAGAACGGGCTCCCCATGTGCACTCCCTTGGATCAGTACCTGCCCACTCACTGGCTCATCTGCCCACACCACCGACCTCACCCGCTCAGACTCGGTTAAGAGGTCCTCAGCTCCGGCGACGGTGATTCGCGGCGATTCGACACCTGGACCACGGTCGATCGCGATTACATAGCGAACCGGTCCACCACCGGGAAGTCCAAGGCCGCGACGCTGGCCGAGTGTGACGAGTTCAACGACGGGAACTGAGCCAAGCTCACGACCCTTGGTGTCGACGACGGTGCCAGGGGTGAACGCGACTCGGTCCTCAAGGAAACCCTGACGGCCCGATGTCGTCGGGATGAAGCAGACGTCTTGACTGTCGGGTTTCGCTGCAGTGCGCAGACCAAGATCGGAAGCAATCGACCGAATGTGGTCTTTGGTGTATTCACCCACTGGCAGCAGGACGCGTTCGAGGGCGGAGGAGTCGAGCATGTGGAGCACATAACTCTGGTCCTTCGCTCGGTCGGCACCGCGCTCAAGGCGAGCTCGGCCGTCAGCGTGCCGCCCAATACGAGCGTGATGGCCAGTGGCTACGGCATCGAAGCCCAACTGCTCGGCTCGTTCCATCAAACGGTCGAACTTGAGGTGCCGATTGCACTCGATGCAGGGGTTCGGGGTGAGCCCAAGCCGGTGAGAGTCGACATAGGGCTCGACAACGTGCCGATCAAACTCCTCGGAAAAGTTGAACACGACATGGTCAACTCCAACCTGCTGTGCGGATCGACGAGCATCGTCGACATCGGACACGCTGCAACAGCCGGTGTCACTCTCACCTCCCCACAACCGCATGGTCACTCCAACAACCTCATGGCCGCTGTCGCGAAGGAGTGCCGCAGCAACCGAGGAATCCACACCCCCACTCATTCCGACCAACACTCGCATTTCAGTTGCTGCTTCTGCGCTCGGCGCCGAGTTGAAGTAGCCGAGTCACCGCCGCACTCACCGATGTCACCGCTTTGTCGATGTCCGCATCGGTGGTGGTGTGACCAAGCGACAGTCGGAGAGCACCCCGGGCTGTCACCGCATCGATCCCCATAGCGGCGAGCACATGGGATGGTTCCATTGCTCCGCTGGCACATGCAGACGCAGCGCTGGCACAGATCCCCTCCTGGTCAAGAAGGAATAACAATGCCTCGTTCTCCACACCCGGGAAACAGAGGTGCGCAACTCCAGGCACGCTCGTCGAGCGAGGGACGGTCTCAACAGCACCGTCGACTTTGCGAAGGATCTCATCAACGAGACGGTCACGGAGTAGCCTTACCCGCCCAACGTCAACGGCTCGCTCGGCATCTGTCTCGACCAACGCGGCGGCGGTAGCGACGACGCCAGCTACATCGGTAGTGCCCGACCTGCGACCTCGCTCTTGGCCGCCACCAAGGAGCAAAGGAGCCGGCCGCACGCCGTCACGAATCGTCAGCACCCCCATTCCCTTTGGACCACCGAATTTGTGTGCGCTGAGGGACATCATGTCGACTACCGAGGCAATGGGCCGAAGGTCGAGCCAACATGCTGCTTGGACAGCATCAGTATGGAACCAGGCGTCAGGCGCTTCGGCTCGAACCACCTCGGCGACCGCTTCTAAATCAGTCACGGTGCCAACCTCATTATTCACGGCCATTACCGACACCAGGGTTACCGCGTCCTGGCCTGCTGCAAGTTCACGAAGGGTCTCCGCGAGCCGTGGCAGGTCCACTGAACCGTCTGCCGTGACTTCGACCACTCGACCATCGAGATGCTGCACCGGGTCAAGTACGGCGTGATGTTCTGCTGCGGGGCAGACCGCCAATCCGCCTCGCGCAGCGATGGTCCCTGCGATGGCCATGTTGTCGGATTCGGTCCCGCACGACGTGAAAACCACATCGCCGCTTCCGAGACCGAGTACCTCGGCAATCTGTTCCCTCGCCTCATCAACCGCGCGGCGAGCCTCTCGGGCGGCGCGGTGCGAACCACTCGGATTTGCAAAGTTCGACTCAAGCCAGGGGCGCATCGCCTCAATCGCCACGCGACGCGGAGATGTTGTCGCCGCGTGGTCGAGATAGACGAATGGAACCTCCACATATCAGAGGCTACGCCCGGGAACGGTTGCCGACGGGTCGCTAGGTTGCTTTGTGATGGAGCAGTACCACTCTGGCACCTACGGGAAATCCTTCGCCGATGTCTACGACGAGTGGTACGGCGACCTCGACAACCTCGACCAACTGATTGACCTTCTCGTCGAACTCGCAGGCGATGGGCCGGTGTGCGAACTCGGCGTCGGCACGGGGCGAATCGCTATGCCGCTCGCCAACGCAGGACTCACCGTTATCGGAGTCGACTCAAGCCCCGAGATGCTCGATCAACTTGCCAACCGAGATACCGAACATCTCATCGAGGCGGTTCACGGCGACATGGTCGACGACATCCCACCCGGACCATTCACACTCGTCGTCATTGCATTCAACACGTTGTTCAACCTCCTCGATCACGACCGACAGGCAGCGTGCCTGCAGCAGGTCGCTTCCCGGCTCGGCCCCACAGGGCGACTCGTGATCGACGCAATCGTCCCAGATCTCCCAGAGGAACAACACCCAGAAGTCGTCGACGACATCTCGGTTCGAGAACTTGGCATCGATCGAGTTGTGCTATCGATCAGCCGGCACCACCCGAACGAGCAGAGTGCAGAAGGCCAGTTCGTAGAGATCACCGAATCGGGTGGTGTCAGGCTGCGACCCTGGAGCGTCCGGTACGCCACACCCCACCAGATCGATGCCATGGCAACTCGTGCTGGGCTCATCCTTGAGCACCGCTGGGAGTCGCCCGACCGGGCAGCGTTCACCCCGACTAGCGGCCGCCATGTGAGCGTCTACCGACGGGCCGGGCATTACACATCTGAATGAAGCGCAATCTCGCACCAACTCTGCCTATCCTGAGATCACTGTGAGTGAACTTAGGCTCAATCAACTCACCGGTCGCTGGGTGACCATCGTCTCTGAGCGCGCGCAGCGCCCGACCGACTTCGCTCCGCGCTCGCGGGCGGTCGATGGCCCAGAAGACCGGCCATGTCCGTTCTGCCCAGGCAACGAGGAAGCCACCCCGCCCGCCCTCGAAACGATCGACTCATCTGGGGACTGGAAGGTCCGAGTCGTCCCGAACCTCTATCCCGCGTTCACTGGTGAAGATGGCTTCGCAGTCCATCACGACGGACCGGTGCACGTGACCGCCGATGGAACCGGGCTTCACGAAGTGTTCGTCTACACCCCCGATCACACCTCCGGACTCGACGCGCTTGACGATGAGAGCGCCGAGCAGTTCATGTCTGCGCTGAAGCGCCGCTTCATCGAGCACGCCCGACTCCCCCACATCCGCTACACGCAGGCCATCGTGAATCACGGCCGCGAGGCCGGAGCTTCACTCGTTCACCCCCACGGCCAGTTGATGGGGCTTCCCTTCGTTCCAGGCGAGGTGCTCGATGAGGAACGCGCCTTTGCACGATTCGCCGGGGGCTGCGTCCTCTGCACCACCCTTGAGGCGGAGCGGTCAACCGGCCATCGGGTCGTGTTCGAGACCGACGACATCATGGTGCTCTGCCCCTACTGGAGCGGAACCCCATTCGAGCTGCTCATCATTCCTCAGCGACATATTGAGCACCTCCAAGACACCGACGATGACACTCTTGCCGGAATCGGTCGCGGGCTACGGGATGCCATGGGTGTGTTGAGCCGAACCCTCGGCGACCTCGCTTACAACGTCGGTTTCCATTCCTCGCCCCATGAACACACCGGCGAGTTCCACTGGCACATCCATATCTGGCCAAACCTCGTCACCCAAGCGGGTTTCGAACGTGGAACGGGTGTGCTCATCAACGTGGTTCCGCCAGAGCAGGCTGCTTCAACCCTGCGCGCAGCGGTCAACGACCAGATCAGCGCCCGCGTCTAACGCTCACGGCGCCAGTCCAAACGCTCTCACCACGGCGGTCACTGCCGCGGCTATCACGATCACAGCCACGAACGGTGCCCGTCTCCATGCAGCGAATGCTGCAACCCCAACACCGACAACGCGAGCATCGAGTACGAGTTCACCTGCTGCTGAGAGCGTGTCGTTGACCACCAGTGCCGAGATCAACGCCGCAGGCACCAGACCAAGGCATCGCTCAACCACTGCGGGAAGATCGCGGCCACCGATCAACACGAGACCGAGAACCTTGAAGCCGTACGCAATGGCAGCGAGGGTGAACACCAGTGCCCACGTCATGGTCGCCGGACCCCAACAAGAATTCCGACCGAAGCGCACAGAATTGGCAGTCCGACCGGCAACACCGGGATGGTCGCGAGACACACACCAGCGCCGATAAGTCCGGCGCGACGTCCCGTCGGATGCGAGAGATGAGGCGCCACCATCGCCACGAACCCTGCGGGAAAGGCTGCGTCGAGGCCGAATCGTGCCGGGTCGATGGCCGTTCCGATGAGAGCACCGGCCAAGGTCCCAAGGTTCCAGAAGACGTAGACCGAGAGTCCAGTGAGCCAGAAGGCCTTGGTCATGGAGGCGTCGTCGGTTTGCGAGGTTGCCATCGCAGTTGACTCATCAATGGTCAGTTGAGCCGCCGCCATGCGAAGTATGAGCGGCCCGCGTAAACGCCGTGACATCGTCAAGCCGTACACCGCATTGCGAGCCGCCAACAACGAAGCACCAGCAATCGCTGACGTGGCGCTACCGCCTCCGGCGATGACACTGACTGCCGAGAACTGAGACGCGCCGGTGAACACCAGTAGTGACATCGCACAGGTCATCGCGACCGTTGCCCCTGCCGACACTGCTCCGACGCCGAATGCCACACCGAACACGCCGACTGCGGCGCCGAGAACGATGCAGGCAGCCGTTGGCGACCGACCATTGGCCACTGCCGCTGCTGTGGTCATGGTGCACTCGCCGAGAGCCAGACCATGGCGAGAGGCGGAATATCGATCGATGCTGACCTGCTTCGACCCTGCCAGGGCTCCTCATGGGCCTGCACCGATGTCTGCCCTCCACGATGGCCACTTCCCCAATATCTGGGGTCATCGGTGTCGAGGATGACCGACCACTCGCCGCCCCATGGGAGACCCACTCGATATCCAGGACGAGGAACAGGGGTCCAGTTGGCAATACCGACCAGGGCAGACGTGCCGTCAGTAGACCAGCGCAGAAATGCGTATATCGAGTGCTCGGCATCAGCGACCTCGAGCCACTCGAACGCTGTCGGATCAGTGTCTCTGGTCCACAGGGCGGGCTCAAGGTCCATGGCGCGATTGAGGTCGCAGATGAGCATCTGCACACCGGAATGGGGTTCGTGTTCAGCAATCGCCCAGTCGATCCCAGCCGCCTCACTCCACTCGGACCACGGAGCCAGCTCCGATCCCATGAACAGCAGCGGCGGCCCGGGGAGCGCCCACTGCCAGGCGAAGAGGAGACGAAGTGTGGCGAACTTCTGCCAGTCGTCACCGGCCATCCGAGCGAGCAGACTTCCCTTGCCGTGGACCACTTCATCGTGGCTGAGCGGCAGCACATAGCGCTCTCCAAAGGCGTACAGCATGGTGAAGGGAAGCTCGCCATGATGATGCCGGCGGTGAACTGCCTCCCGTCGGGCGTACGTCAACGTGTCATGCATCCAGCCCATGTTCCACTTGTGGCTGAAACCAAGCCCACCTGAGTCGGTTGAAGTGGTCACACCGGGCCAGGCGGTGCTCTCCTCCGCGATCATCATCACGCCCGGATGGAGCTCCCCCACCAGGGCGTTGACCTCTTGGAGAAAGCGGACGTTCTCGAGATTCTCGTTACCGCCGTGTTCGTTCGGAATCCACTCCCCGTCGTCTCGGGAATAGTCGCGATACAGCATCGAAGCCACCGCATCGACTCTGAGGCCATCGAGGTGGAACTCCTCGATCCAGTACAACGCGTTGGATACGAGGAATTCGCGTACCTCGGTACGACCGGTATTGAAGACAAAAGTTCCCCAGTCAGGGTGCTCTCCGAGTCGGGGGTCGGCATGTTCGTAGAGCGCTGAACCATCAAACCGTCCGAGCGACCACGAATCTTTGGCGAAGTGCGCAGGAACCCAATCAACGATCACCCCGACACCGTGGCGATGAAGGGTGTCCACCAGACGGCGGAATCCGACCGGTTCACCGAACCGGGCTGTCGGAGCGAAGAACCCGGTCACCTGATACCCCCACGACCCCCCGAATGGATGCTCAGCAACGGGAAGGAACTCAACGTGGGTGAAGCCGAGGTGCAGCACGTGGTCCACCAGTGCTTCAGCGATCGAATCCCAATCGAGAAGGTCGTTACGCCACGACCCGAGATGTACCTCGTAGATCCGCACGGAGGCGGTCCCATCGTGATGACGATGTCGACGTTGCATCCACTCGGAATCAGACCACTTGAATGGCACGGCATCATCCGGGATGACCGAAGCATCCTTCGGTGGGACCTCGGTCCGACGCGCCATCGGGTCAGCCTTCAGCACGTCTCGACCGTGCGATCCGGTGACCACGAACTTGTAGTTCTGGCCGGGTGCCGCCCCCACGATGACGGTGCACCACACACCCGACTGACCGACCGGTTCCAAGGGCACCGGAGACCAGTTACTGAAATCGCCGATCACTGCAACCGCCTTCGCCTCTGGCGCCCAGAGAGTGAAGCGGATCCCATCGTCGGTTTGCTGGGGGCCAAGCATCTCCCAGAGCCGCCGATGGGTGCCTTCGTTGAACAGATGGAGATCGAGCTCGCCAGGCACAGCGGGCACAAGACGGGCACTGGTCACCCAGCAAGACTATGGTGCGCGCTCGTGCGGGTGCTCATGCTCACCTGGGAACTTCCCCCGGCTACCACTGGTGGCATGGCTGCTCATGTCGATGGACTTGCTCATGGTCTCGTCGACATGGGACATGAGGTTGTCGTCGTGACCCGTCGAACACCGGGGACCGATCGAGACGTCGATGTCGCCGGGGTGCGCGTGATTCGGACAGAGGTCGACCTGCCCTGGCTTCCGGATCGGGCCATCGCCCGGGTGGCCTCAGCCAACCATGCATTCGTCATTGCCGTGGACAGCCTCGGAGATTGGCGTCCCGATGTGGTTCATGCACACGACTGGCAGGTGGCATGGGCAGCACAGGTCCTCGGCGCCCGCCACGCAGCACCCATCGTTACGACATTCCACGGCACTGAGCGCAGTCGACACGGCGGCCATGTCCCGCCAGGTGTGCCCACCGACGTGAACGGCGTCGAATGGTGGTTGGCGGCAAATTCTCGGCGGGTGATCACGATCACCCGACTCTTGGGCGACCTCCGCAACGACGGCCTGGTGCAAATCGACCGCAAGAAGATCACCGTCTTCGATCCGTTGGCCCTCGCCAAACGCTTCAGCTAAACGGCTGAACTGGTGGCCGATCCCAGCTACGTTCCAAGCCACCGCAACCGATACTGATCGTCGTCGCCCAACGTCGTGTCCGGCTGGATCCTGATCCTGGCGTTGCTGATCCTCGGGGGAGTGCTCTCCACCCTGGG
>JBDQKN010000068.1:0-9268 GCA_040263235.1 Ilumatobacteraceae bacterium | reverse complement strand
GACATGCACCGAGCGATCGCCGAAACGATCACGAGCCTGGCTGGCAGTGAATCCAACATGGGCGAGTTCTGGTTCCGAAAAAATGCACCACGGAGCCAACGTCGTGGCCTGTGCGCGCCCAGGCAGGAACATGTCTCGAACGGCGAGCGCAGCATCGGCACTCGCCGTGCTGGTGAGACGTGGCCTGCCGGCAGCGGCATCTCCAACGGCGTAAACGCTCGGCACGAGTGTCCGGCTCCTGGCATCAACGCTGACGCCCGCTGCGGTGGCGAGGACACCGATTCGCTCAAGGCCAAGTCCGGTCACATCGGAACTCCGGCCTGCGGCAACCATGAGGTGATCGACGTGGTGTTCTCCATCGCTGGTTTCGAGCACGCACGAGCCGTTCTCGCCGAGATGGACCGCTGTCACCTTCTGACCGAGATGGACAGTTACCCCTTCTGCCCTGAGCAGTCCGAGGAGCCGATCAGAGAGTTCGGGCTCTTCATTCGCGAGAATCCGTGGGCCTGCTTCGATGATGGTGGTCATCACCCCCAACCGTTGAAGGGACTGAGCGGTCTCAACACCGACCGGGCCTGCACCGAGGATGGTGACTGATCGTGGTGGTTCGCTCAGTTCGAAGATCGACTCATTGGTGAGAAATTCAACATCGGCCAATCCAGGAATCGATGGCGTTGCTGGCCGACTTCCAGTGGCGATGAGGATGAATCGTGACTCGATTTCGGTTTGGCCATCGTCACTGCTGATCAGGACCCGACGCGGCCCAACGACGGTTGCAGAGCCGGTGAACAGGTCGACACCCCAGTCGCCCACGTGCTCGGCTGCAGTTTCAGCCGCCGCAATCTCGGCCCGGACTGTCGAGATTCTCTGCCAAACACTGGACGGATTAATGCTGTTGCTATCAAGTTCAAGGCCAAGCGCACTTGCCTGACGGGCGTGGTGTGCTGCTCGAGCGGATGCGATCAGCGACTTCGACGGGACACAACCCGACCAGAGGCAATCACCTCCAACAGCTGAGCGTTCGACCGCCGCCACGCGAAGTCCAAGCTCCTGACCGGCGAGACGGGCTGCCGTCAAGCCTGCAGCACCGAGCCCGATAATCACGAGGTCGTAGGGGCGTGCCATCCCTGTCACGGTACCTCCGGTGAACCTCTTGACTGTCACCCATGCGGTTAGATGGGGAGATGCAGACCGTACGAGCGGCTTTGGCGAGGTGGTGTGTGGCATCAACGCTTGTCGTGATCGCCGGTTGCTCCGGTGGTGCTGCTGAGCCCATGGATGTGAGCGACACCGTGCCGGGAGTGGGCGTGCTTCCTGGTGAACGAACTGTCGCTATCGATCGTCTCGTGGTCGTGGATGACCAGATGTCGGAGCCGATCCCGGCTGTACGGCCATCTGATCTCGACCTTCCGACTGTTGGGCAGGAGGTCTCTGGGGATCGGGTGATCGTTATCGGCGATTCGATTCTTGCCTCGACTTCGCCACGCTTTGGAGGGTCGCTCTGCAGTGTGCTCACCGAGGCTGGCTGGTCGGTGGAAATTGATGCGGAACCTGGGCGGTTCCTCGAGTTTGCTGATCGTGTCCTGCTTCAGCGACTCGAACCAGGCGACGGCTCAACATGGGACGCCGCCGTGATGTTCTTCGGGAGCAACTTCAGTGGTGATCTCGCTGGATTTGAAGAACTACTCATCGATCTGATCGACCGTCTTGATCCACGCCCGGTCATTTTGCTTACGGTGACTGAATTCCAAGACAATCGGGCGAAGGTGAATGCTGTTATTCGTTCTCGCGCCGACGATCGGGTCCGAATAATCGACTGGGCAGTGATCACCGAGAATGAGCCCGGGCTACTAGCCGGCGACGGCCTTCATCTGTCTGTTGCCGGACAGAATCGGTTGGTCACGGAGTTGGCTCTTGCTCTTGGCACCTCACCCACGTTGTCAGGTGGGGGTGAAGGCGACTGCCTGCCTACGTTGTTTACCAACGACGTCATTCCAACGACTGTTCCCGACTGAGACCGATGGTCGGGCCGTAGCCTGACGAGGTGCTGCAGGCGGACTCCCTCACCGTCGAGATTGGTGGGAGGACTGTGGTCCGCTCAGCGTCGTTCACGGTGGCGGCCCGTGACAAGGTCGGCATCGTCGGCCGAAACGGAGCTGGTAAGACCACCTTGTTCCGAGTGCTTGGCGGCGATCTCGAGGCATCGGGTGGACGGGTAATTCGCAAAGGAGCGTTCGGCTACCTACCCCAAGACCCTCGTATTGCTGGGGTGCTCGATGGGCGACGAGCGGTTACCCATGTGCTGTCGGGGCGCGGAGTCGACGAGCAAGTGGACCGCATCGAACGACTGCGTCGCGAGATGGAATCCAACCCGGATGAACGCGCGGTGTCTCGATATACGCGCGCCGAGGAGGAGTTCAGGGTTTCTGGCGGGTACGGAGCTGAGAGTGAGGCGAGAGCGCTTGCGGCTGGCCTCGGAATCTCCCAGGCGCGCCTTGAACTGCCGCTGGGGACACTTTCGGGGGGCGAGCGTCGCCGCGTCGAACTCGCGAGGATCCTCTTTGCTGGGTCCGACGTGTTGTGCCTTGACGAACCGACGAACCACCTCGATGTCGACGCCAAAGAATGGCTCATGGGCTTTCTTCGGCAATATCGAGGTGCCTTGCTCGTCATCAGCCATGACCTTGATCTCCTTGATGAAGCCATTACTCGGGTACTGCACCTTGATCGACCTCTCGACGCCGACACCGGCGATGTAGTCGAGTATCGAGGTACGTACAGCCAATACATCACCGCCCGAGCCGAGGATGAGCGACGGCTCGAAAAGACGGCTCAACAGCAGGCGCGTGAACTTGCTCGTATGCAGCGCGTGGTCGATCGCTTCGGCGCTAAGGCCACCAAGGCGTCGATGGCACACAACATGGAACGTCGCATCGCCCGACTCGAGGCGCAGCGCGTCGATGCCCCGGCGAATAAGCGGCGGATTGAGGTTCGGTTCCCTGAGCCCCCACCTTGTGGCGCGACGGTGGTCACGACGACATCCCTCTGCAAAGGGTACGGAGGGCCCTCGGTGTTTGAGGACGTCGGTTTCGATCTCGGTCGAGGTGAACGCCTTCTGGTCCTCGGCCTGAACGGCGCCGGTAAGACAACGCTCCTTCGGATCCTTGCAGGTGAACTGTCAGCAGATCTCGGCAATGTCGAGTTCGGGCATCAGGTGTCGGCGGGCTATTACGCACAGGAACACGACAACCTGAACGGCTCGGCCAGCCTTCTCGACAACATTCGCAGCTCAGTGCCATCGGGAGCGGTTGCGACCGAAACACTGCTCCGATCTCTGCTCGGAATGTTCGGACTCTCTGGCGACAAGGTTTTTCAAGATGCCGGAACACTGTCCGGAGGAGAGAAGACCAAGTTGGCGTTAGCCATGTTGATGACGGGCAGCCACAACCTGTTGTTGCTCGACGAACCGACGAACAACCTCGACCCCGCATCGCGGTTGGCAGTTGCCGACGCCCTGTCGAACTGGCCGGGGGCCATGATCTTGGTGAGTCACGATTCGGAGTTCGTCGAGCGACTCGAGCCCACCAAGGTTCTGCTCCTGCCAGACGCAGAGGTCGATTACTTCGGCTCTGACTGGCTGGACTTGGTCAGTCTCGCCTGACAATGACTAGCTGAGATTGACGGCGATCGGTTTGGTCGCGGCTTGCGCTCTGACCTGCTCGAAGAAGTCGTTGCCTTTGTCGTCCACGACGATGAACGCAGGGAAGTCCCGAACTTCGATCTTCCAGATCGCTTCCATACCGAGTTCTGGATACTCCAGTACCTCGACTGCGGTGATGTTGTCCTGTGCGAGCCGTGCCGCTGGGCCCCCAATTGATCCGAGGTAAAAGCCCCCGTGACTGGAGCATGCGTCAGTGACCTGTCGCGAGCGGTTGCCCTTTGCCAGCATGATGAACGAGCCTCCCGCAGCTTGAAACTGTTCGACGTAGGAGTCCATACGGCCTGCCGTCGTTGGCCCGAAGGAGCCCGAGGCCATGCCTTCTGGGGTTTTTGCCGGTCCGGCGTAGTACACGCAGTGGTCACGGAGGTACTGGGGCATTGGTTCCCCGGCATCGAGACGTTCCTTGATCTTGGCGTGGGCGATGTCGCGCGCAACGACCATCGGGCCGCTGAGCATCACGCGGGTTCGAACCGGATATCTCGACAGCTCCTCCCTGATCTGGTCCATCGGTCGGTTGAGATCGACGTGTACGACGTCTGCTCCGTCGAGATCCGTATCCGTGGTGTCAGGAAGGAACCGGGCTGGGTCATGTTCCAGTTGCTCGATGAAAACGCCCTCAGCGGTGATTTTGCCAAGGGCTTGACGGTCAGCTGAACACGAGACGGCCATCGCTACGGGGCAGGATGCGCCGTGGCGAGGCAGCCGAATCACGCGAACGTCGTGGCAGAAATATTTTCCGCCGAACTGGGCACCAATCCCCGTCTGGCGACTGAGTTCGAGGACTTTTGCTTCCAGTTCGGTGTCTCTAAATCCGTGACCGAGCGCCGACCCCTCGGTAGGCAGTGCATCGAGGTAACGGGCTGAGGCCAATTTTGCAGTCTCAACGGCGCTCTCAGCGGATGTGCCTCCGATGACCACAGCCAGGTGGTACGGGGGACAGGCTGCAGTTCCGAGCGACTGCATTTTGTCGTAGAGCCATGGCAGCAACGTCGCCTCGTTCAGAAGGGCTTTTGTCTCCTGGAACAGGTAGCTCTTATTGGCACTGCCGCCACCTTTGGCCATGAACAGGAAGCGGAACTCGCCTCCATCGGTTGCGGCGATCTTGATTTCGGCGGGCAGGTTTGTTCCGGTGTTTTGCTCGTCGTACATGGTGATTGGTGCCATCTGGCTGTACCGGAGGTTTGACGTGAGATACGTGTCCTGTACGCCCTGGGAGATGGCGATCTCATCGCCGCCTCCGGTGTGCACCTGCTGGCCCTTTTTGGCCTTGACGATCGCAGTTCCGGTGTCTTGGCACATCGGCAGGACCCCTCCTGCGGAGACGGCAGCGTTCTTGAGGAGGTCGAGGGCGACGAATCGGTCGTTGTCGCTCGCCTCTGGGTCGTCGAGAATCGAACGCAGTTGAGCGAGGTGTCCTGGGCGCAGGAAGTGGGCGATCTCGCGCATCGCTGTTGATGTCAGCAGTCGGATGGCGGCCGGGTCGACGCTGAGCATGGGGCCGAGTGGAGTGTCGACGGTCTCCACTCCGTCGGTTGAGATCAATCGGTACTCAGTGGTGTCAGGACCGAGGGGAAGAATCTCGGTGAACCAATCGGGAGCATCAGCGGTGGCCATCGCCCAACCCTAGGTCGCTGGTGTTCAGAGCACCATCTCGAAAAGCGTCTCAGTGAGCAACGCTGTTGCAGAGAGAAGCGACAGGCCGAGTAACGCCATTCGAACCTTGCTCGCCGGCAACCGGGAGACCAACGGTCCAGACAGGATTAGCCCGAGGAGCACCCCTGGAAGCAGCAGAGCTGAAAGCTGAAGTTGGCGAGTGTGAACCTCGCCGGCAACGAGAAGTCCGAGAAACGAGATGACCGACCCCAGGCCGAAAAAGACACCGAGTGTGGCGCGCGTGGTGGCGGGTTCGGAATGTTGATAGGTGACCGCCATCGGTGGTCCGCCGACTCCGGCCGTGGTTCCTGAGAAACCGGATGCAACCCCTGCGATGAGGAGGTTGCGGCGAGTGGTCGAAACTTTGAACCCAGTGACTGAGACGATGATGGCGAATAGCACCGAGAGGCCGACGATGAGACGGATGGCAACAGGTCCGGTAGTGGCCACGAGCCACGCTCCGAAGATCACGCCGGGCACCCGTCCAACGAGGGCTGTCCCTACATCGCCCCACGCAACATGGTGGCGTTCACGTCGGACCACGCCAATGCTGAGTGGCCAGACCATGATGATGGTCGTGACAGGGAGAAAGCCGGGATCGACGAGACCGAGCACGGGGGCAGCGAGGATCGCCATGCCAAGTCCGATGGTTGCCTGAACTGCCGCCCCTGCGGTGATTGTCACTACGCACAGAAGGGCAAGCCTCCAGTCGAGACCAGCGATTTCAAGGGCGAGAACTCCAGAGTGGCTCATGAGTCGCCCCGCCCAAGTCGCCGAGGAGCCGCAGTGGCGGGGTCTTCCGGCCAGTGGTGTTTCGGGTAACGGCCGGCCATCTCTCGTCGAACCTCTGTCCAAGCACCCGACCAGAACGTTGGCAGGTCAGCGGTGATCTGAATTGGTCGGTCCGCAGGGCTCAGCAGATGAAGGGTGATTGGCACGCCGTCGACAGTCGGATGGACTGTGGTGCCATAGAGATCCTGTACTCGGATTCTGGAGGTTGGCCGAAGGTCGCCCACTCCGTCCACATAGTCAATTGCTGCAGTTTGTCCGTCCCCTAACTCGAGATGCTCGGGCGCAAGGCGGTCGAGGTCGGCTCCAAGCGGCCACGGAAGCGCCGTTCTCAGCAGCATCGTTAGATCCAGGTGTTCAAGATCGAGTCGTCCAGTAGCACCGACGAGGTAAGGAGCGAGCCATTCGTCGAGTGAGGCGACCAAATTCTCCGGTTCCCAGTCGGGCCATGGTTCTCCGCGTCGTTCGAACATGAACCGCACACGGTCCCTGAGAGACAACGACCGTCCATTCCAATTGAGCGCAGCGAGGCCGGTGTCGCGCACTCGGCCGAGAAGCGCAGCAGTGGTATCTGCGCAGGGGCGTGGTGGCTCGCGTCGCTCTGCAAACCGAATCGCGCCGAGGCGCCGCTCTACGATTGCAACGAGATCATCTCGGGCGTGGTCCCACTCGAGCCGTCTGCGCTCCGAAAAACCCTCTGATCCTGTTCGCTCGAAAACCTCAAGTACATCTGCGAGCTCGATCTGGGCGCCGAGTCTGATCTTGGCGCGATCTCGTCGTCCGTCGAGGTCTGCGGCGACGAGCAACTCAACATCTGCGAGGTGGTCGCTCTCTGGTAGCCAAGCAGCGGTTCCAGTTCGCATCTGAAATTGGCCGGCTCGACGTCGACCGGCCAAGCGATCGGGATAGGCGGCGAGAAGCCGAGGCCCACACTGGTCACTGTCGATTTCGTCGAGGTTGAGAGTGATGTCGAGCCGACGGGCAAGGTCGTGCGCTCGGTCGAGTACGCGTCGAACTGCGGAATGGTCAGCGTCGATAGCGCTGTGGCCCGTGCGTCCAATCAGGAGATCGACCCGAAGGGCGATATCGGCTGGACGCTCGTCGGGTCGACCTCGAATGACGTCTCGTTCGTCGAGTAGCGCGGCCATCACGACAGCGAGGGAGTCGGGACGATCAATGACCATTGCAGATAGTCGAGGATGAAGGGGGAGTGTCAACATCTGTCTGCCTCGATCCGTGAGGCGACCGTCGGCGCCGAGAGCCCCGAGGTCTTCAAGCAGGCTGGTGGCAGTGCGTACCTGGCCTGTAGAGGGTTGGGTCAGGAGGCGCATCTCAGAGAGTGGGGTTCCCCATGCCGTCGCCTCGAGCACTAACCCTGCAAGGTCCGCGTCAGCGATCTCGGGAGTTCTGTGCGCGGCTCTTGATCCGTGCTCGATGGCGCTCCAGAGTCGGTAGCAGGATCCAGGGGCGACTCGCCCGGCACGCCCGGCCCGTTGATCAGCAGAATCCCGGCTGGCGGTGACGGTGGTCAGTCGGGTCATCTGTGTTGCTGGGTCGTGCCGTGGCGAGCGGGAGAGACCGGCGTCGACTACGACGCGAATGCCGTCCACAGTGAGAGAACTCTCAGCGATGTCGGTGGCAAGGACCACGCGGCGCCGACCATCTTGTGATGGTGCAAGGGCGTGGTCTTGTTCCTTGAATGAGACCGACCCTGCGAGGACACAGACATCGATGCCGGGTCCGATCATCGTTGCCAGGACTTCGGCTGTGCGGCGGATTTCCGCGATGCCAGGAAGAAAGACGAGAACGTCGCCCTCTTGTTCGGTGAGGGCACGAAGAATTGCAGGCGCGGCGAGAGTTTCGATTCTGGGTTGCTTTCCGCCGGTCCGCCGTTGGCCGGATGGCACCCAGATGATGTCGACTGGATGGAGTCGCCCATCCGATTCGATCACACGGCAGTCTCCCAGTGCCCGCCGCAGCCTGTCGGTGTCTGGGGTCGCCGACATCGCGCCAATCATGAGGTCGGGCCGGATCGAATCAGCAACCTCAAGGGTCAGCGCAAGGCCGAGGTCAGTGGTGAGATGTCGCTCGTGAACTTCATCAAAGAGGACAACACCAACACCAGGAAGGGATGGGTCGCTCTGGAGCCGGCGGGTGAGAATTCCTTCGGTAACGACCTCAATCCGGGTGTTCCGGCCGACCCGTCGTTCATCTCGTGTGGAATAGCCGACCGTTTCACCGACCTGTTCGCCCAGCGTTTCGGCCATGCGCGCAGCCGCCGCTCTCGCCGCTAGCCGTCGTGGCTCAAGAAGAAGAATTCGGCCTGAGACCTGATCAACGTGAAGAAGACGGAGAGGCAGAAACGTCGTTTTGCCAGCACCGGGAGGAGCAACGACGAGGGCACGCCGATCGGTGATGAGAGCGCTGATGACGTCGTCTGCGACGGCTTCAATCGGAAGCGCCGACGCATCACCTGCCGCTGACGACACGGTGGCTGGACTCAGGCCAGCGCAGGAGACCCGGCGAAGGGAACAGGGTCGCCGGGTGCAGGGATGGTGGGAGACTGCCAAGCAGTGGTTCGGGTGATTGCATCGGCAACCGATCGCCATGCTGCCGGGTTCCAGCCTTCGGCTGAGTCGTCGATGCTGCCATCAACCCTGATGAAAACAAAGGCTGGGAGTGATTCGAGCCCCATGGCTTTGACTACAGCCCGTTCGGGGTCGGTGAAGACGAGAAATTGATCGGCCAGCGGACCGAGGAACCGACGTGTGTCGGCCTCGTCAGCGGTGACGAGAAGATTGACTCGTGCATGCGATCCCCGCAGAGCCTCAAGAATCCTCACGGCAGAACGCAGGACCCACGAACTCTCGTTGGTGTACGGATCAAGGACCACGGTTGCAAGGTGAAAGGTAGTGAGCCACTCGCCGATCGGCCGAGGCGTTGAGCCGAGTGGGGCCAAGGAAAGATCGTCCGGAAGCATCACGGTCACGCCCCGATCGTAGCGAGGACAAGGCGCACTGCCCTAACACCCGATTGGGTTGCGGCTCGGTACCGTGTTGCCGTGCATCCGCTTGAGTTTCTGCGTGCTGTGTCGCGGCATCAGCG
>JBDQKN010000067.1:0-9280 GCA_040263235.1 Ilumatobacteraceae bacterium | reverse complement strand
TGAGGAGAAGGCACGAGACTTCGCTGGCCTCTCAAGCGGGTCGCAGGCCACCATTGTCGGAAACCTGTCGACGTTCGAGATCTGGCGTCCTTCCCGTTACGAGACCGTCGCCGGCGAGGATCTCGTTGCAACCACCCCTCGTCATTGGGGTGACGAATGAGCATCGGAGTTCCCGACCAGTTCTCCCATCACCCAGTGATGAGAGACGAGATCGTTGACGTCTTCGGCACCGTCCCCCCAGGCACCATTGTCGATGCAACGCTTGGCGGCGGAGGCCACGCCCAGGCCCTACTTGAGTCGCGTTCCGATCTGAGTGTGATCGGGATCGATCGCGACTCAGTGGCGATCGAAGCAGCATCGGCGCGCCTTGCTCACTTCGGTGAGCGCTTCCATGTCTCCCATCGCCGATTCGATGAGATTGAAGCGGCGATGGCTGAGCATGGCGTTGATCGCCTGAGTGGTGCGCTTTTCGACCTCGGGGTCTCGTCTCCCCAACTCGACCGACCCGAGCGAGGGTTTTCGTATCGTGAAGCCGGCCCTGTTGACATGCGGATGGATCAGTCGAGCGAGTGGTCGGCTGCTGACGTGGTGAATGGTTACGACGAGAACAGGCTCGCGGATGTGATCCACCGCCACGGGGACGAGCGGTTCTCCCGACGCATTGCGCGGGCCATCGTGGCTGCTCGGCCGATCGAGACCACTGCACACCTTGCAGAGGTGATCGTCTCGGCGATTCCTGCTGCCGCTCGGCGAACCGGAGGGCACCCGGCGAAACGCACCTTTCAGGCAATTCGAATCGAGGTGAATGCGGAGCTCGAGGTTCTCCCTGAGGCACTCGACGCTGCGATCGCCAACCTGGCGCCGAGTGGCCGTGTTGCAGTTCTCTCCTACCACTCTGGGGAGGACCGAATCGTGAAGGATCGCTTCGTCTCTGCGGCAGATACTTGTATTTGTCCACCAGAGCTCCCTTGTGTCTGTGGAGCAGTGCAGACGGTTCGAATCGTCAGGCGTGTTCCGAAGCGGCCATCTGAGAACGAAGTGGCAACAAATCGCCGAGCCGGGTCTGCTCGACTTCGGGTGCTCGAGAAACTTGAGGAGACCTCCTGATGGCGCTCGCACTCCGTGATCGACGGGTCGAGGGCCGTCAGCGAACTGCAGCTCGTCCTGTATTGAGGTTGGTGAACACTCGGAGCGGTACGGCGCGGGCTCTCGTGCTGCTCGCGACGATTCTGGCTTCGGGCGCTGCGACACTTGGCGTGATCCACACCCAGATTGCGAGTCGGCAGACTCACATCGACCGAATCGAACAAGGCATCGTGGATGCCGGTGAACAATTCGACACACTGCGAGCCATCAGGGCTGAGCTTCGCGCTCCGCTCCGACTCGACGCTGCGGCTCGAAACCTCGACATGCGGCCAGCGATGTCCACAAGTTTCCTTCCTGTAGATCCTCAGGTGCACGCCGTAGTGATTGCGGCGACGGGACGAAGCGGTGATGCAGGAGCAATCCCTGACGACCTCGGACCTCTTGACCAGTTCCGCCTGGTCAAAGTGTTGGGGGCGGCGAACCCGTGAGCCGTCGAGAGACTCCCGATCTGCGGGCGCGCCGGGCTGCCGCTCCGGCGCGTCGCGTCCATAGCAGCACTGGCCGTCGGCCTGCGGACAAACGGGCGGCCTCCGCCGATTCAAAGTCGACCCGCTCCGCTCCCGTTCCTGAGCGTCGCCTTCGCTCGGTTGACGCCCGCCGATCGGCAACGCGGACGCGTGTTGGGAATCAGCGCCGCAGGGTGCAGGTCGTCGCTGTAGCGATCGTTGGGTTCATGATGCTGATCGGTGTCAGGGTCGCAGGGCTGCAGACATCTGGTGGCGATCATCTGCGGGAGATTGGTCGAGACCAGTGGACTCGGACAGTTCCGCTGTCGGCCGACCGCGGCACGATCTTTGACAGAAACGGCGAAGAGTTGGCTGTTTCGATTCCTGCGTCAACGATCAGTATCAACCCGAAGCTCATTACGGACCCGGCTGCCACCTTGTCGGTACTGACATCCCTCCTCGATCTCGATGTTGAGGAGCAGCAGGGGCTGTACGACGAAATGGTGAGGCGCGAACGCGGGTTCGTGTACGTACGCCGTCAGGTCGATGCCGCATTGGGGGCTCAGATCGCCGAGCTTCGCCTGTCGGGAGTGAACGTTGAGGATGAATCGCGACGAATCCTTCCAGGGGGAGATACCGGTCGATCGGTGATCGGCTTGACTGACATCGATGGAGTTGGGATTGCCGGCCTCGAATTGCAGTACGACGAGATGCTCACGGGATCAAACGGCGAGACCACTCATGAGGTCGCCCCTGGGGGACGTTCAGTTCCAGGTGCTGACGGCGACACAGTCAATCCGGTTCCAGGCGATGATCTGATCCTCACGCTTGACCGATCGATTCAGTTCACCTGCGAGGAGGCACTGATCGACCAGGTCACTGCCACTGGCTCCAAGGCCGGAACGTGCATTGTGATGGACGTGGATTCGGGCGAGTTGTTCGCTATGGCGTCCGTTCGACGCGATGAGTCGAGCGACGATGTGGCGATCACCTCAGGGAACTACGCCGCAGTTGATGCCTATGAACCGGGCTCGGTGGCCAAGGTCATCACGATCGCAGCCGGTATCGATACCGGTGCCGTTTCCGCCGACACGACCTTCGTGGTGCCATGGCGACGCCAGCACGGCGAGGACCTCCTTCGCGACTCTCATGAACATCCCGACGAAGAATTGACGGTACGACAGATTCTGGTTGAGTCGTCAAACATCGGAACGATTGATGTCCAGTTGGCTACTGGTCGCCCTCGGCACTGGGATTACATGCGTGCTTTCGGCCTCGGAGAGCAGACTGCGCTCGGGTTCCCCGGTGAATCAGGAGGCATCCTCAAACATTGGACAGAGCTTCAGGGCTCTGAACAGGTGACGGTCTCCTACGGGCAGGGCCTTGCCAGTACACCCATCCAACTCGTCACTGCCGTGAACGTCATCGCCAATGACGGGTTGTACGTCGCTCCAAAGGTGGTTCGTGGGGTTGTTGGAGCAGATGGTGCGATCACGCCAACAGCACCCAGCGCCACACATGAGGTCGTGCGTCCTGAGTCCGCAGCGATAGTCCAAGACATGATGGTTGACGTGGTCTGTGCCGGAACGGCAACGAGAGCTCAAGTTGATTCCTTCAACGTCGCAGGCAAGACAGGAACCGGTCTGAAAGCCCAGCCCAACGGCGGATACGAGGATGAATCTGGCCAACGTTCGTACTACGCCAGCTTCGTCGGATTCTTCCCGGCTGAGGACCCCCAAGTCACCGTCCTCATCAGTATCGACGAGCCACCGGCCGGCACGATCAACCGATTTGGCGGAACAGCAGCGGCACCGGTGTTCGCGCGGTTGGTTCCCACGATCGCCAACGAACTTGGTCTCGAACCCCCGACGACGACCTCAGCGTGTTCGGCAGAGGAATCGTGATGACAGCAGCCGACATCGGGCAGCGTCTCAATGAAGTCATCGACGGTCTCAATGCACGGGGGATCGACGCTCGCCTGATCGGTTCGGGCGGTGACGAGGTGACGGTAGATCACGTCGGAATCGACTCTCGACAGTGCCGAATGGGGGAGTTGTTCGCATGCATTAGCGGACGCCACCACGATGGCCATGACCATGCCCGAGAGGCTGTTGCTGCTGGTGCCATAGCGCTTCTTGTCGAGCGTCCCCTCGATCTTGAGGTTCCGCAGATTCTCGTGCCTTGTACCCGCGCCGCGGTCGGCCCGATCGCATCAGCACTTCACGGTGAACCGTCGACCAAGACCACGGTGATCGGAATTACTGGCACGAATGGCAAAACGACGGTGGCATCGATGGTTGCGGCAGTTCTCGAATCGAGTGGAAGCCCGGCGACGGTCATTGGAACCTTGAGCGGACGCCTCACCACTCCTGAAGCCCCCGACCTTCAGCGCATGATCAGAGAGGCAGCGGACGCTGGACGTGCTGTTGTCATGGAGGTTTCATCGCATGCCCTTGTCGAGCATCGAGTCGACGGAATCACGTTCGCCGTCGGCGCATTCACCAATCTCGGGCGTGACCACCTCGACCTGCACGGTTCGATGGAGGACTACTTCCGAGCCAAAGCGTCGCTCTTCACCGTCGGCTGCCCAGCAACTTCTGTTATCAACATCGGCGACACCCATGGGCGACTTCTCGCAGACACCCTTACTGGGTCAGAAGGAACAGAGTTAAGAACCGTCTCAATTGACGATGTTCACGGCCTCGAACTTGCGCCAACCGGATCTACGTTCGTGCTTGGTGACCAAAGATGGTCGATTCCGCTCGTCGGTCGTCCCCATGTAGAAAATGCCATCGTGGCTCGCGGGATTTGTCAGGCCTTGGGCGTTGATGATGAACGCATTGCGGTTGGTCTGAACTCGATGAAGCCTGTCCCCGGTCGACTCGAGTTCGTGACTGACGGAGATGGTGATATCGACGTCGTGGTCGACTTCGCTCATACGCCGGACGCGCTCGATGCGGTTATTGAGACCTGTCGAGAATTGGGGCCAGGTCGCCGGATCGTCGTCGTCGTTGGCTGCGGAGGGAACCGTGATATTGCGAAGCGGCCCGAGATGGGACGTGCTGCAAGCACCGCTGACCGAGTCATCTTGACTTCGGATAATCCGCGCGCTGAGGATCCAGTTGCCATCGTCGAGGCGATGTTGTCTGGAGTGCCTGACAGTGCGAGGGAGAAGACATCAGTTGTGGTGGATCGCAGGGACGCGATCGTCAGCGCAATCCAGAATTCGTCTCCAGGCGACTTGATCGTGATCGCTGGACGCGGTCACGAGACGGTGCAGGAAATCGCTGGTCAACTCATTGAATTCGACGACCGCGAGGTGGCCCGTGGCGCGCTCGGAGTCCAACGATGATCGCCATCATGATGGCCGGAGCAGTTGCGACCGTCCTGTCAGCCGTGGGCACTCGGTTCCTGATCCAATGGTTCCAACGGCGTGGTCAAGGCCAGCCGATTCTCGGGTCCGAAGATCACGGCCCGGTTCACCACATGGGCAAACAGGGCACCCCGACGATGGGTGGTATCGCGATTATCGTCTCAGCATTCGTCGGGTGGGTTGTGGCACACATCCGGGAACTTGCCTTCTCTGATCAGGCGATGATCATGTGGGTAGGAATTCTCGCGATGGCCACGATGGGATTCCTCGACGACTGGATAAAAGTTCGGAAGCGACATAACCGAGGGATCTTCTGGAAGCAGAAGAACTACGTGACCATGGCTATGAGTTTGCTGCTCGCGTGGTGGTTGGTCGCAGGAACGGGAATCTCCGAGACCATCAGCCTGACACGAGGTGGAGATCTGGGCTTTGAGGTGCCTCAGATCGTATGGATCGTGTGGGCCGGCCTATTGATCTGGGCGACCACGAATGCCGTGAACGTGACCGATGGACTCGACGGACTCGCTGGTGGTTCGGCGCTTATGGGCTTCGGAGCATTCATGATCATCGGATACTGGGTGTTCAGGAATCCAGAGATCTACTCGGTGGTAAACCCACTCGATGTCGGAGTGATGGCCGCTGCATTTGCCGGGGCGTGTCTCGGTTTCCTGTGGTGGAATGCAGCGCCAGCGCGAATCTTCATGGGAGATGTGGGAGCCCTCGGAATCGGGGCTGCCCTTGCTTTCATGGCTCTCACCCTTAACACCCACCTTCTTCTCATTCTGGTCTGCGGTATCAACGTTGTGGAGGCTGGCTCGGTCGCCATCCAGATGGTGGTCTTCAAGGCGTCGGGTCGACGCCGTCGCCTCTTCAAGATGTCCCCAATCCATCACCACTTCGAGTTGAGCGGATGGCCTGAGACCACAGTGATCATCCGCTTCTGGCTGATGTCAGCGGTGTTTGTCGCTCTCGCCCTCGGTGTGTTCATCGCCGACTTCACCACCGTGGCGGCTGGCTGAGATGAGGTCGCTCGTCCACGGATTTGCCCTAACCGGCGTGGCAACAGTGACAGCGCTGATGCGTCATGGGCATTCGGTAACGGTGACCGATGACGCGCCTGACGATGCCAAGGAACGGGCGGCTTCCGACCTTGGACTGCGTCTAGAACAACTCCCTGTCGATCTCGACCGATTCGTTGCGGATTTCGACCTTGTGTCGCCCGCTCCCGGGGTGCCTGAGAGCCATCCACTCATCGCTGCCGCACTTCGCAACAAGGTTCGGCTGGCGAGTGAAATAGAACTGGCCTACGAGTGGGAACGGGCGAGGCCAGGGGGTGCTCGGCCGATGCTCGCGGTCACGGGCACCGATGGCAAGACGACCACCTGCGAGATGGCGGTATCGATCCTGACAGCAGCGGGATACCGGTCGATGGCGGTGGGAAATACTGACGTACCGCTCCTCGATGCGCTTGATCTTGACCTAGATGTGTATGTCGTTGAATGTACGAGCTTCAGACTTGCGTGGACGGAGCAGTTCCGAGCCGAAGGGGCGGTATGGCTCAATCTCGCTCCCGATCATCTGAACTGGCATGAGGACATGCAGTCCTATGAGACAGCGAAGGCCCGAATCTTCGCGGCGCAGACGCCATCTGATATCGCCATTGGCAAGGTTGACGATGAGGTGGTCCGCCGACACCTCGACAAATCGGTGGCTAGACAGTTCACGTTTGGGCGAGAAGGCGATTACCGCGTCGAGGACGGCCACTTGGTCGGTCCACGCGGAACCATCGTTCCAATTGGCGAACTCGCTCGCTCCTTCCCTCACGATCTTGAGGACGCTCTGGCGGCTGCGGCGTTGACCATGGAGACTGGTTTCGCATCGCCTAGTGACGTGGCTCTAGGTCTTGGTCGTTTCACGACCCCCCGACACCGAATCGAACGAGTCGCCACAATCGATGACGTCACCTACTACGACGACTCCAAGGCAACAACCCCACACGCCGCGGCTGCTGCTATTCGTGCATTCCCGACCGGGGTGCTGATTGCCGGCGGCCGGAATAAGGGACTCGACCTCGCTCCGATGGCTGTGGACGGCGCCGCGCTCAGGGCGGTGGTCGCTATTGGTGAAGCTGCAGAAGCGGTCGAGGCTGCTTTTGCCGGTCATGTCGAGGTGGTTCGCGCAGGGTCGATGGAGACCGCAGTGGAGCTGGCATCTCGTCTAGCCCATCGAGGAGACGCAGTGGTGCTGTCCCCCGGCTGTGCAAGCTTCGACTGGTACCCAACCGGTGGTTATCCGGCTCGTGGAGAACACTTCGCTCGCGCTGTCCGTGCGCTTCAATCAGTGGGCTTGCCCCAGACATCCTCAGGAGGTACGACGTGACACTCGCGATTGACCGTGGTGGCGACATTGCCCGTCGGAGACGAGAGTCCGTGGCTGCGACCCGGGAGTCCCGGCGCCGTCCAGACAGGGCAGGTCGTCGGCGGCATGAGGGCTCCTCGAAGCTGACAATCGCCGATGCGTTGAGGCGTGAATCCCTCGGGGTGCCATCGGTGACCTACTACGGGCTGATGGTGCTGGTGGCCATCTTCGTCACCCTTGGTCTCGCAATGTTGCTGTCTGCATCAGGCCCACTCCGTGCAGCTGGCAGCGGCTCGCCGTATTCGATGGTTCTCTGGCAGACACTGTGGGCCGGACTCGGCCTCGTCGGCATGCTGATCGTCCTTCGTATCCGCTACTCGATTTGGGAACGCTTCGTCGGGCTCATTGCCATCGTCGGGTTCGCCGCAATGCTCGCTCCCTTTGTCCCGGGACTGAGCCGAGAGGTGAATGATGCCCGTTCCTGGGTGGCGATTGGCCCATTGACCTTTCAGCCCTCTGAGATACTGAAGCTGGTGGTGGTCATCGTCATAGCCCACATGCTTGTACGTCGACGCGCGGTGCTCCACGACTGGCGCCAGACCTTGCTGCCGGTGATGCTCGTCGCCGGACTTGCTGGTGTGTTGTCGCTTGCTCAGGGCGATTTCGGCTCAGCGGTCGTGCTGGTTGCGATAGCGATGTCAATGTCGTTCTTGGCGGGGGTGCCATGGATGCAGCTTGCGGTTTCCTCGCTTATGACCGGTGGCGTCGGGGTGGTGTTGATGATTGCATCCCCGCGTCGGTTCGGGCGCTGGCTTGCGTTCCTCGATATCGAAGGCAACAAAGAGCACTACGCCTATCAGGCGTGGCAGGGCTTGCTCAGCATTGCCAACGGTGGATTGACCGGATCGGGTATCGGCGGGAGCAGGTCAAAGCTTGGCTACCTACCACTTGCACATAGTGATTTCATTTTTGCGATCATCGCCGATGAATTGGGTTTCCTTGGAGTCATCACTGTGCTCGGAGGGTTTGCCCTTCTGGCGGTGCTTGGAATGCGTGTCGCTCTCGGAGCACCGGACCGGTTTGGGATGCTCATCGCATCAGGGATCACTGCTTGGTTGACGATTCAGGCACTCATCAATGTTGGTGGGGTGACCGGGATGTTGCCCGTCACTGGGCTGACGCTCCCGTTCTTCTCACATGGAGGCACTTCACTCTTCATGTCGCTGATCGGGATTGGATTGCTAATGAATGTTGCTCGACGATCGGTGGCCGACGGCGATCGTCGATGAAACAGCCCCGTCGCACCCATGCCGTTGTCGCGGGCGGCGGTACCGCTGGGCACGTCCTTCCTGCAATCGCCATTGCAGAGGGTCTCATCGATAGTGGTCACCCGATCGATGAGATTCATTACATGGGGACGGTATTCGGGATCGAACGAACGCTCATCCCGCCGGTGGGATTGGCGCATACCTTTCTCAAGGTCAGCGGTCTGCAACGACGTCTCACCATGTCGAATCTGTGGTTCCTGCCGCGTCTCGCTCTGGCGATGATTCGTACCGAACGCGTCTTCAGCAGTCTCCGGCCGAGAGTGGTGATCTCGGTCGGCGGATACGCAAGCCTGCCAGCGGTGCTCGTGGCACGCCGTCGCCGGATTCCCGTTGTGGTGGTCAGCTACGACAGGCTTCCAGGACGAGCCAGCAAACTCACCTCGCGCTGGGCGACGGCATGTGCGGTGGCCTTCTCCGATTCGGCTCTGCCCCGGGCCAGCCACACTGGCGCGCCGATCCGTCGCGCAGTGCTTCACGTTGATCGACGACGGGACCAGTCTGATGCTCGTCGTCGGCTTGGAGTGCCGGACGGACGGTTCCTCGTTGTTGCCGTTGGAGGATCGCTTGGATCTGCCGTGATCAACGATGCCGTTGAACAACTCGTGGAAGCTGAGCCCAAAACGAGCACG
>JBDQKN010000066.1:0-9372 GCA_040263235.1 Ilumatobacteraceae bacterium | reverse complement strand
GTTTCGGTCCGGGCGGCGAGGGATACGTCAGATTTGCACTCCTCGAGAACGAGCAACGCATCGCACAAGCGATGCGGAACCTGAAACCTGGCCTGACGCGACTCGGCTGACGTGCTGTCTCGCCCGTTCGTGATCTGACGGTAACAGACCTGACGTAGCCTCTGGATCGTGCACACCGTCGTTCTCCGCCTCGGGCTCCCTGATCGCCCCGGCGCGCTCGGTCAGGTCGCAAGCCGAATTGGCGCCGTACGTGGAGACCTCTTGGGAATCGAGATCCTTGAGGCGGGGGCCGGGAACGTGATTGACGAACTTGTAGTACGCCTCCCCGATGCTGGTCTGGTCGACCTCATGATCTCCGAGGTGGATGCGGTTGACGGAGTCGGCGTTGAGCATGTTCGTGAACTCAGCGGCGGCCATGTCGATCCAGACCTTGCTGCATTGTCCCTTGTGGCAGAGGTCGTCGAATTGGCACCTGCAGATCGACCAGCGGCGCTCGTCGGCGGCGCACGGCGACTTGTTGGTGGAGATTGGGCCGCACTAATCGATGCGGGGACGACGATTGCCTCAGAGGGAGACCTCCCGGACCTAGCGGTTCTCGCTGCCGCACGTGAGGGAAGTGACCACCTTGGCGAGTCCACTCCGCTGATTGGTGCGCTGTTCTGGGCTCGCGTTGCGGGTACCACCATGGTGCTAGCAGCTGGCCGCGAGGGGCTCCCGATTCACACCCGCGAGCGGACCCGGATCGATTTGCTCGCTCGAATCGCGCGGTCGCTACTTCTCGGCTGAATCAGCAGGTCGGGCTATTAGGGACGCGCCCATGACCGCGATCGTTCGACTGCCCGCAACCACTGTGCATGTCCGAGATCGGCCAGCGTTCGGTCGGCGGTCGGGATGAATTCACGCTCGAGTTCCCAGTGCTCCTCGAGTTCGAGTGGGCTTGCCCAGACCCCTTCCGCAAGCCCGGCTAGACGAGCTGCTCCAAGCGCAGTTGTCTCTTGATCTACCGGTCGTCGAACGGTGACCCCGAGTTGGTCGGCTTGGAATTGCAGGAGCTGGTCCATCACCGATGCCCCTCCATCAACCCTGAGGTCGGAAATAGGAATGCCCGATGCTCGGGTCATGGCATCGACGACATCGCGTGTCTGAAAGGCGATTGATTCAACGGTGGCACGGGCGAGATGCGCAGCGCTGGACCCTCGGGTGAGTCCACAGATGGTGCCGCGCGCATATGGGTCCCACCACGGGGATCCGAGACCGGTGAAAGCGGGAACGACGACTACGCCACCGCTGTCGGGGACGGAGGCCGCCAGTTCCGCGATCTGGGGGGCGTCATCGATGATTCCGAGTCCATCTCGTAACCACTGGATCGCAGCACCGGTGACGAAGATTGACCCTTCGAGCGCATAGGTCACGGTTCCGTCGGCGAGCTGCCACGCGATTGTCGTCAGCATTCCGTCGGTGGGCGGGGGACAGGTTTCGCCCACATTCAGCAGGACGAAACTGCCGGTGCCATAGGTGTTCTTGGCCATTCCGGGTTTGAGACAGGCCTGGCCGAACAGCGCTGCCTGTTGATCGCCCGCAACGCCACTGATGGGAATGCCAGTCGGCAGGCCAGAGGAAGGAGCGGTGACACCAAAGCGGCCGCTCGACGGAGAAACGGTTGGGAGTGCGGAGATCGGAACACCGAGAATGTTGCAGAGCTCGGGATCCCAGGCGAGCGTTCTGATGTCAAGGAGCATTGTTCGACTTGCGTTGGAGACGTCAGTTGCGTGAACCGCTCCGCCGGTCAGATGCCAGATCAGCCAGGAGTCGACGGTGCCAAGAGCAAGGTCGGCGTTGACGGGAATCGAACGGTCGGTGATCATGCGAGCGAACTTGGTGCCACTGAAGTACGGATCGAGAACGAGACCTGTCCGTTCTCTGATCAAGGCAAGGTGGCCCTCATCGACCAGCCGGGAACACTCTGGTGCTGTTCGGCGGTCCTGCCACACAATGGCGTGGCCATGGGGTCGGCCGGTCTCGCGATCCCACGCGACGGCAGTTTCTCGTTGGTTGGTGATGCCGATGGCGGCCACCGTTTCAGCACCAACTCGGCTGATAACCGAGTTGGTGACGGCAACGACTGCGGCGAGGATCTCATCGGCATCGTGCTCTACCCATCCCGGTTCGGGAAAGTGTTGACTGAACTCACGGTACTCGGCCACCGGGGGTCGTCCATCCCGATGTACCGAACGGGCTCGCACCCCAGTTGTTCCGGCATCGATGGCGATGACGCACGTGCTGTCGGACATCGTGCAAACAGTAGTCGTGGTCGGCAGTCTCGTCAGCGGCGGCGCGGTGGGGTACCGCCACCAGTTCGCCGAGTCGGCGCAGGGCGTCGGCGCGGAGCCACTGTCTCGTCATCGGATCCGGCAGCACTTCGAGCGGCAGCACGTTTGAGGCGGTCGCGTTGGTATCCAAACTTCGCGAGGACGGCCCCAAGCCCGAGGTATGCAGGACCGCTCACGAGCAGTCCTCCGATCGCTCCTAGGCGGCCCTCGGGTGACACGACGACAACGAGGATTACCCCCATGATCACGACGTAGATCAACCACTCTCGAACGAGCCGCCTCCACGGGACGGGGCGTGATGAATCCCATGCCATGGGTCCGTTCTACCAGCCCCGGCCCTTAGGCTCCCACCGGTGCGGCTGGGTGTGCTCACCGGGGGCGGCGACTGCCCGGGACTCAATGCTGTGATCCGCGCGATCGTTCGCAAGGGGGAGCGGACCCACGGGGATGAGATCGTCGGTTTCCTTGACGCCTGGGACGGCGTGATGAACCGCCGCACGATGCCATTGACGGTCGAGACGATGAGAGGCACCCTGCCCCGTGGCGGGACGGTTCTGGGCACACGGCGCGGCAGCCCCTTCGACCATCCAGATGGCGTGGAACGAGTTAGATCGA
Organism: Ilumatobacteraceae bacterium; assembly: GCA_040263235.1. GTDB lineage: Bacteria > Actinomycetota > Acidimicrobiia > Acidimicrobiales > Ilumatobacteraceae > Casp-actino5. The sequence goes on along the minus strand of JBDQKN010000066.1, from coordinate 6,427 downwards.
CGATGTCAGACATGGGGCTCGACGGCTTGATCATCATCGGCGGTAACGGATCGCTCAGCGTCGCAGAAATACTCCACCGAGAGCACGGCATCCCTGTCATCGGCGTGCCGAAAACTATCGATAACGACATCGTGGGTACCGACCTGACCTTCGGTTTTACGACAGCGGTCCAGATCGCTACGGACGCGATCGATCGCTTGCACACGACGGCCGAGAGCCATGACCGTGTGATGGTGGTCGAGGTGATGGGCCGCCACAGCGGATGGATTGCGACACATGCTGGGATCGCCGGAGGAGCAACAGTCGTGCTCATCCCAGAGCGACCATTCGATATCGACGAGGTATGTCAACGGCTGATTCGGCGACACTCCCGCGGGCGGTACGCCTCGATCGTGGTCGTAGCCGAAGGTGCTGCGCCAGCAGAGGGAACCCTGGATGTGAATGCGCAGACCCGCGATGAATTTGGTCATATTCGGCTCGGGGGCATTGGCAACCTCGTGGCTGACGAGATCGGCTCGAGGACGGGTTTTGAGACTCGTCCAGTTCTCCTTGGGCACGTGCAACGAGGAGGCACGCCGACAGCATTCGATCGTGTTCTTTCGACCCGATTTGGTGTCGCTGCGATCGATATGGCTCACGAGGGCCGTTGGGGCTCAATGGCGGCGTTGGTTGGGGCAGAGATCAGCCCGGTGGCGCTCGAGGTGGCCGCTGGGCGGACTCGCCCGGTGGACCTTGAGCTCTTCTCTGATGTGGCCGAAATATTCTTTGCCTGACCGCGTCAGGCGGGTGGAGGGAGGGCCGGGTACGCCGGTTGTGCCCATCCGTAGAGACCAGGGAAGTCGTAGATCCTCAGCAGACCCGTGGTAGTCGTACCGTTTGATCGGGGCCAGGGGAAGCGTTCGCCATCAACGGTGATCTGCACGGTCTCTATGCCTTCGATGTCAACGCCGGTGAGAACGATCTGAGCAACGGCAAGGGTGAGGCCGTCACCCGTGAGAGCAGTGAGTTCCGCAGAAAGATCGACGTACAGGACCGATCCGACAGGCCTGGCAGCAAGAACCTCGAGGTCCGGCGGAATTGCAGTGGTGATCTGTGCGGCCGATTCAGCTTCTGAGGGTCCCGCCACCAGCGTGTTGAGCAGTCCGACCTGTGATGTGGTCTCACGCGGGACCGAGCGGAGTTGACGAATATCGCCCGGAGCGACGAGGTAGACCCTGCTTTCCCCAGATGCTTCGTCGGAGACGACATCCCCTGCAGGTGAGAGCGAGCGGTCGTCAACAGGAACGTCGCGAGGCAACGCGTCTGGTCGTACTCCGCAGCCGGGTGCAACCGTTGCTGAAACGGTGAGCAGACATGCAACGGCCCATGGTCTCATTCGTCGCTCAACTCCTCGGCGGGAAGTTCGATGACGAACCGGGCCCCATCGCGGCCGTCGGGGCGCGATTCAACCCAAACCTCGCCCGAGTGGAGTCGAACATGCTCCGCAACGAGGGCGAGCCCGAGCCCCGACCCATCGTTGCCAGTTCGTCGTCCTGCTCCGCCTCCTCGTGCAAAGCGCTCGAAGATGAGATTGCGTTCATCGACAGGCACTCCTTGTCCGGAGTCCTCGACGACGATTTGGACACGGTCGGCTGGACCGAGTTCATCGCTTGGGACCGAGACGCTCACGCGAGCATCTCCGCCACCATGAATTCGAGCATTGTCAATGAGGTTTGCAACGGCGCGCGCCAACCGACGGCGGTCGCCGGAGATCAACATTCGTTCCGCCCGCGCCGTCGTTGTCATGACGAGGTCGGGAAGGCTGCTGACTCCGATGGCTTGTCGCACGAACTGGCTGACGAGGAGTTCATCAAGGTGCAGGCGAATTGCCCCAGCATCAAGTCGTGAGATCTCCAGAAGGTCTTCGACCAAAATCCGGAATCGAGCAACGTCGCTGCTCAGGAGATCGACGGCCGCCTGGGCCCGTTCAGGCATCTCGTGGCGACGCCCTTCGATCACTTCGATCGAAGCTGCAAGGGTCATGAGGGGCGATCTCAGCTCATGACTGACATCCGAGGCGAACCGTCCGTCGCGTTCGATTCTGCGTTGAAGAGCTTCTGCCATATCGTTGAATGAGCTTGCCAGCACGCCGAGATCTGGATCCCCGCTTGGTTCGAGGCGCGTCTCAAGTCGTCCGCCTGCAATCGACTTCGCTGCTCGAGCGGCGTCAGCGACGGGGCGGACCGCTCGTCGAGCGGCGAAGGTTCCTGCTGCGATGCCGAGCACAACGGTGATGAGGCCGGCGAGGTACAGCGAGAGCCTGACACTTGACAGGGTCGAATCGACCTCGGTGAGGCTGAAGAACTCAAAATAGGCGCCGTCGTTGGCGATTGGCCAGCCGACCACGACATGGGGTTCACCATCGACGTCGACCACCATGCGCGCCGGTACTGCGTCTTCGATGACCCTGTCGACAAGGGTCTGTGGCAGCGCCGTCTCTTGGTACCGACCATTGCCCGGACTCCATTCGCCTCCGAACCAGACAAGTGCTCGCTGAACTCCGAATGACTCAAGAGCGTCAAGGGCAGGTTGAACGGTGAGTGCTGGACCTCGCAGGCTTGCCTGTACTGCTTGAGCATTGCGCTTGGCTGCATCGATACTCGTACCCTCGCGCTGCTGTATGACGTTCGAGCGAGACAACCCGTATGTCGTTACAGCCAGAAGCACCGCGAGCAGTGTGGATCCCAACGTGAAGGTGAAAAGGATCCTTCTGCGAAGACCCCACCGTGAGCCCCTTCGCTGATGTGGCTCCCGAGAGGGAAGGTCAGCATCCTCGGGGCGGTCGTCGGTCACGTCTGGAGTCGGTAGCCGAGCCCGCGGACGGTGACCACGTGGCGTGGGTTGGCCGGGTCGAGTTCAACTTTGGTGCGAAGTCGCCTGACATGTACGTCGACCAGTCGGCCATCGCCGAAGTAGTCGTAGCCCCAGACCTTGTCGAGCAGGGCCTCTCGAGAGAAAACTTTGCCGGGGTTGTCCGCCATCTCGCAGAGCAGTCGAAACTCTGTCTTCGTCAGGTGGATCTCCTCGCCGTTACGAGTGACCTTTCCCTCGTCGGGAATCACCTCAAGGTCACCAAGCACGATTCGCGAATGAGGAGTCGATGAGGGCCGGACACGCCGCAACAAGGCCCGGATGCGCGCCGACAGTTCCTTCGGTGCAAATGGTTTTGTCAAATAGTCGTCGGCTCCAGCCTCAAGGCCAGCGACGATGTCGTGGGTGTCGTTGCGGGCAGTGACCATGACTACGGGCACGTCGCTCGTTCGCCGGATGGTCCGGCAGAGCTCGAATCCGTCGATCCCCGGGAGCATGATGTCGATGAGGACAACATCGGGTGGGCGGAGGTGGAATACGCCGATTGCCTCCTCGCCGCTACCAGCTTCATCAACCGTCCAGCCTTCGTCCTCAAGCGCGAGTTTCACGGCAGACCGAATCCGCTCATCGTCTTCCACGCTCAGGATGCGAGTTCCCACTTCGACATTGTGCCCTATGGGCGGGCCGCTACCTCGCCATCGGGGGTTCAGGCGGCCGTCAGGCAAGGAGTTCGAGCAGCGCCCGGTGGATACCTGGAGCGCAGACCACGAGGGCATCGGGGGTGGGAGACCCCCCGTCGAAGGAACTGGCGAGCGCCCCGGCCTCCCGAGCAATGAGGAGGCCGGCGGCGACATCCCACTCGTTGAGATGGCTCTCGTAGTAGGCGTCGACTCGGCCACAGGCCACAGAGCAGAGGTCAACAGCAGCAGATCCGGAACGCCTGATATCGCGGACCTTCGGGAGGAGGGCAGCGACTCGACGGCCCTGCTCGCGCCTTGAGTCAGAGTCGTAGCTGAACCCCGTAGCGATGAGGGCAGTCGCAACCTCGTCGATGCGGTTTACCTGGAGTTGTTGGTCGTTGAGCGCAGCACCGAATCCGTAGGCGGCGTGAAATGTCTCTCCGCTCGACGGAATGTGAACTGCTCCCGCAACGACTTTCCCGTTGACTTCAACTGCAATAGAGGGGCCCCATGCGTGCGCGCCATAGACGAAGTTTGTCGTCCCATCGATGGGGTCGACGATCCATCGAAGGCCCGTCGTACCAGTGATGTCGGAGCCTTCCTCGCCAAGAAGCCCATCACCAGGTCGAATCTCATTGAGTCGGCGGCGGATATGCGCCTCGGCGGCCCGGTCGTGCTGCGTGACTAGATCGGTGGCCGAGGACTTGGCCTCAGCAGGGGGGTGGCCTGGCGCCCCAGCGAGATCGCGGCTGCGGCCCTCGAGGGCCAGTTCGCCGGCCTCACGGGCGAGCGCTATGCACAGTTGCCTCAGGTTGCCCAGCGAGTCGGTCACGGGGCATGCCCAGCACGTTCTCGGTCGCGAATGTCGGTCCATTCGCCCATGGCGCGGAGCGCAATGACCGCCACTATGGCCATGCCCGCCGCAACGGTGATCGCTCCGAAGAGCAGGCCGAGTCCGCTCTTGGTCGCGCAGTCCGCGGTGCAGAATGCGTTACCGATGGCGTGCCCGAGTAGCCCTCCGACAGTGCCGGAGATGAGCACCGCGACGAACGCCGCAACCCGTGCAGCGCGCGGTGGGATTGCAGAAAGTGGGCGAGGGGTGTCACCGTCGTCGGCCATCTCACCACGGTACCCGCACGGGTCGGCTCGGGATCTGTGATACTCGACTACTAGTGGCCATGGGCGAGGTGACAATTGCAGGTGGCGGAGAGGCCAGAACGATCCTGCATGTCGATATGGATGCCTTCTACGCCTCGGTGGAATTAGCGAGACGACCCGAATTGCGCAACTTGCCAGTGGTGGTGGGCGGAGGAGGGGAACGCGGTGTGGTGGCGGCCGCTTCGTATGAAGCACGACGACATGGCATCCGGTCGGCGATGTCCGGCGCGCAAGCACGGCGACGATGTGCCGCGGTCGTGTTCCTCCCGGTCGACCATCACCACTATGCAGAGATCAGCGCCTCGGTCCATCGAATCTTTGAGACGTTCACCCCTCTCGTCGAGCCATTAGCCCTCGACGAGGCATTTCTTGACGTGACCGGCTCCCTACGGCACTTCGGAACTGGTCGTGAGATCGCAGAACGAATCCGGGCTGAGATTCTGGCCACGCTCTCATTGCAGTGTTCGGTGGGTGTTGCAAGCAGCAAGTTCGTAGCGAAGATTGCGTCGGTCGATGCAAAGCCGAGGGCAACACCTTCAGGAGTCCATGAGGGCGCTGGAGTCGTAGTGGTCGAGGCCGGAGCAGAAGCGGCCTACGTTGCCCGCCTCACCGCCGATCGGCTGTGGGGCGTCGGGCCACGAACAAACGATCGGCTCGCGGCGATCGGCGTGGTCACCGTCGCCGATCTTCTCGCCATCGACCGGCGAGTACTGGCGGCGTCTCTTGGTGAAACATCTGCCGCGCATTTGTTAGCTCTAGCGTCCGGACACGACGAGCGCCCCGTCGTATCCGACCGACAAGCCAAGTCGGTTGGGCACGAGGAGACCTTCGACGTTGACCTCCGCGATCCGGAAGCGATTGGCACCGAGTTGGTGCGCATGTGTGACCTCGTCGCAGCTCGTGTCCGGTCGTCTGTTGCCGGAGCCAGAACGTGGACACTCAAGATCAGATTCCACGACTTCACCACCATCACGCGATCGCATACGTGGGCGACGGCGGTGGATTCAGCGGGTGAGGTCCTCGACGAGCTTCGTCCGTTGATGGTGGCGGCCGTGTCGGGCCGCAGAGTGAGGCTGCTCGGAGTTTCCGCATCGCAGTTCGGCTCTCCGAGTGAGCAACTTGATCTGTTCTCGGTTTCGGGGGGATCAGCCGGCCGGGAGGGGCGGCGCCGCGCTGATCGAGCAGTGGACGAGATCCGTGAACGATTCGGCGATCGAATCATCGGTCCGGGCAGTGCGGTGACGGGGCCAGAACGGACCGACGAGTTGCCATAGTCGGTATGAGCACGCGTTGAGTCTGGGCTCAGCCCGTGCGAGACTGTTACCCGCACCCAGAACTTCGGGCGTCGAACGGAACAGGACATGCCACTCTCAGAGGACGAACAGCGGATTCTCCGTCAGATCGAGCACGAGCTCGAACAAGATCCTTCTTTTTCGGATGGGCGCGTCTCGGTGTCGAGGCAACGCCTCGTTCTCTCCACAATCGGCATGTTGATCGGCATTGTCGCCACGGTGCTCAGCTTGTCGGTGAGTTTCTTCGTGTCCTTCGCTGTCTTCGTGGTCGTTCTCGTTCTCGGAACCCTGGTGGCTGGTGAACTCCGACTTCTCGGTCGGGAGCGTCTCGGGGAGGCGCCGTTCGCGGCGTGGAGCGCCGCTGCTCGTGCGCAACGTCCCCGCTGACGGCGCGGAAGCGCACGAGGTGCCGGCGCCCTCGGCGTCCTCGCTGCTCGCTGGTGTCCT
>JBDQKN010000065.1:0-9497 GCA_040263235.1 Ilumatobacteraceae bacterium | reverse complement strand
TCCTGACACGTCGCTGTGCCTCGTTGTGGATCGATCAGGCTCGATGAGGGGTGAGGCACTGGCGACGGCGGCCCTTGCGGCGGCAGCGGTGTCGTGTCGGGCTCCGGGGGCTCATGCAGTGCTTGCGTTTGCGGGGGAGGTCCAACCGCTCAGACACATGACCGAGCCGGCTATTTCCGGACCGGAGGGGGCCGTCGAGGTCATCGACCGCGTGCTGGGGCTCACTGGCCATGGCACCACCGATCTCACAGCAGCGCTCCTCGCTGCTGGCCGGGAGTGTCAAGCGTCGGTTGCGGGCCGTCGCCTGACGATCTTGTTGTCAGACTGCCGCGCCACCGAACCCGGTGACGTGATCGCTGCGGCTCAGTCCCTTGACGAACTCGTGGTTCTTGCACCAGCCGGGGATGATGCTGAGGCTCAACTGTTGTGCGACACCGTTGGGGCCCGCTGTGTGACTATCGATGGCCCTTCATCGGTGGTTTCTGCGCTCGATGTCGCCCTTAGCCGCAGATGACCGATGGGTCGGGTACCCAGCCGATCGTGTTGTCGTCGGGTGTTGTCTGAGATGGCAGGAGGGCAAGCAATGGAGTGACCTCGCCAGCTGGCCCAGTTCCGAGGGTGGTCGTCGTCGTGTCCTCGGGGACGGTTGGCTCAGGAGTGGTGTCTGGAACCGTGGTGGGCACGATGTCGGGCGGCCTGGTGGTGGTTGAGGTGGCGGGGAGTTCGGATAGGCGCACCGGGGACCCCTCTATTGGGGAATCTCCTTGGAAGATGTCGAGGATTGCCGACATGGAGTCGCCAGACAGCGTCGGGATGAGGACAGCCTGGCCACCGACTGTCCTGCCCGTGGCCTCAACCTGGTAGGAGCCGATCGTCGAGGTGTCGACTGAACGAAGCACTTGCGCGAACCCGAGCATCGCGCTGAGGGAGAGCTCACTGTCGGTGATCACATCGTCTGCATTCGCCTCGATGAGGGCCCGGGCCACGGTCGGCTGGTAGAGGCCCGCTGAGATCACTTTGGCAATCGTGCGGCGGAGAAAGTCCTGTTGCCGGGCGATTCTGCCCCAGTCGCTTGATGGGTCGAGCACCCAACTGTCGCTTCCAGCGGGTCGTTCGTATTCGAGTTTGCGACTACGCACGTAGGCGAGGGCATCGTCGCCGGTGAGCGTGACGCATCCGGTTGACCTGATCTCAAGACCGGTTCCACGATCCCTGAGGGGGTAGTCGAGCGGAACACCGACACCATCCACGGAATCGACCATTTTCTTGAACGCACAGAAATCGACCTGAACGTAGTGGTCAGTCTCGATCCCAAAGTTGGATCGAATCGTTGAGATCAGACGATTGGGGTCTGCGGGGTCGAACGCGGTGTTGATCCGGCCCTGTCGTCCTCCGTCGAGATGCACGTAGAGGTCTCGAGGAAACGAGAGCGCAGCGACGGCACCGGTGTCGGTGTTGACCCTCCACATTTGGATGACGTCAGCACGTTCGCCGAAGTTCTCGCGCCCAAGAATGAATGGCGCGTACTTCGATTGAGGATCGATACACGCGTTGTTGTCGGTGCCGACCAGAAGGAAGTTGACCGCACCAGGTTCGATCTCGCCGTTCGTCACCCCTTCGGCCGGGTTGTCAGCCAAAGGATCGGCGAGGTTGTCAACGGGTGCCTCTGGTGCCGACCCCTCAGCACTAACAGAGGTGGAGCCAGGGGTGTCGATGACGACGAGTTGACGCTGCGAGAGCACCCATCGTCCGCTTGCCAGGGCGATAGCTGAAGTGAAACAGGCGAAGGCCCCAGCGATGGCACATCCGATGGTGATCCGTTGTGGCCAGGTTCGGCGGGTCGGATCAGAGACGGGCACGGCGGACGATCAGTCAGAGTCGGATGGGACCAGTTCGACCGTACACGAAAGCGACTCGGCGTCGCCCGGTACAACCGTCACCTCGCGAATCGATCCAGCCTCTCGACGGGCGGCGAGCCCTGCTTCTTCAGCGGGAGCCGTTGCGGAGGAGACCCGAATCTCGAGCGTGGCCACCTCAGCCCGCTGGCTCACCTTGGCTTCGGTCTTCGCCCGGCGAACTTGGGCGAGGACGTCGAGCACGGGGTCGAGCAAGTCGGCGTTACCGCCCAGTGACTGTTGGCTGGGCCACGGCGCGATGTGAACGCTGGTCTCGTGGTCCCATCGCCATGCCTCTTCGGTGGCGAATGGCAGGAGCGGGGCGAAGAGGCGATGGAGCACGTTGACGGCGGTGCCGAGAGCGAGACGTGCCGAGTCCTGTCCACCGCTGGCGGCCGAGTAGGCCCGGCTCTTCACCAGTTCAACGTAGTCATCGCAGAACCACCAGAAGAATGACTCCGTGCGCTCGAGAGCTCGTGCGTAGTCAAAATTTGCGAACCCGTCGGTGGCATCGTGGATCACCTGGTCGAGTCGGGCCAACATGGCCTGATCGATTGGTTCGTTGACCGATGCCTCGGCTGCCGGTTCGCCGAGTCCGTGAACGAAGCGCGTGATGTTGAGGATCTTGTTGGCGAGCTTGCGGCCAACCTTCATCTGGTCTTCGCTGAAGGCGGTGTCGACACCAGGACGGGCAGATGCCGCCCAGTAGCGCACGGCGTCGGTGCCGTAGGTCTCGAAGAGACCCATTGGGGTAACGACATTTCCCTTCGACTTCGACATCTTCTTCCGGTCTGGATCGAGGATCCAGCCCGAAAGCGACGCGTTGCCCCACGGCACACAGCCATGTTCGTGATGGGAGCGCACCATTGAGGCAAAGAGCCACGTTCGGATGATGTCGTGGCCCTGGGGTCGCATATCCATCGGGAACACACGGGAGAACAGGTCTGGATCGTCCTCCCAGCGCCCAGCAATATGCGGGCTGAGCGAACTCGTGGCCCAGGTGTCGAGTACGTCAGGGTCTCCGGTAAATCCGCCGGGCTGGTCACGTTGGTCACTGGTGTAACCAGCGGGCACGTCGGTCGACGGGTCGATCGGGAGGTCAGCCTCGTTCGGGAGAATCGGACGATCGTGATCTGGCTCACCATCGGCGTCGACCGGGTACCAGATGGGGAATGGCACACCGAAGAAGCGCTGACGGCTGACCAGCCAGTCGCCGTTGAGGCCTTCCACCCAGTTTTCGTAGCGGTGACGCATGTGGGTCGGGTGCCAGGTGAGTTCGTGGCCGCGAGCCACGAGCGCTGCACGCAGGTCGGTATCTCGTCCGCCGTTGCGGATGTACCACTGGCGGCTGGTGACGATTTCGAGGGGGCGCTCGCCACGTTCGTAGAACTTGACCGGGTGCTGGATCGGGCGGGCTTCGCCGATCATCTCGCCGGATTCGGCCAGCATTTCAACGACCCGCTTCTGGGCCTGCTTGACAGTGAGCCCAGCGATCTCGGCGAATGCAGCAGCATCGACCCCATCCGGGGGTTCAGAGATGATCCGGCCGTTACGAGCGATGATGGCGCGGGTGGGGAGTTGCAGTTCGCGCCACCAGATCACGTCCGTGAGGTCACCGAAGGTACAGATCATGGCGATGCCAGTGCCCTTGTCGGGTTGGGCAAGCGGGTGAGCGAGCACCGGAACCTCGACCCCGTAGAGCGGGGTGCGCACGGTGGTGCCGAACACGGGCTGATAGCGCTCGTCATCGGGATGAGCGACGAGGGCGACACAGGCGGCGAGTAATTCCGGTCGGGTGGTGTCGATCTCGATGTCACCGGCGCCGTCGGTTCGATGGAAGGCGAGCTTGTGGTACGCCCCGGGACGTTCCCGATCTTCCATTTCGGCCTGGGCGACGGCCGGTTGGAAGTCAACGTCCCATAGGGTTGGTGCTTCGGCGCTGTAGGCCTCGTTACGAGACAGATTGCGAAGAAAGGCCCGCTGGCTGACACGGCGTGATCGTTCGTCGATCGTTGCGTAGAGCAGTGACCAGTCGACTGACAGCCCGAGTCGTCGGAAGAGTTCCTCGAAGACCGTCTCGTCGAGTTCGACGAGTTCGTCGCAGAGTTCCAAGAAGTTCGGTCGCGAGATCGGAATCGACCGGTGGTCCTTTGGGGGGTCGCCTCGGAACGGCGGCTCGAATCCCTCCACGTAGGGCTGAGCCGGATCACAGCGCACACCGAAGTAGTTCTGGACGCGTCGCTCCGTCGGCAGGCCATTGTCATCCCAGCCCATTGGGTAGAACACGGATTTGCCGGTCATGCGCTGGAATCGGGCGATGGCATCGGTGTGGGTGTACGAGAACACGTGCCCCATGTGAAGTGATCCGGACACGGTCGGCGGGGGTGTGTCGATGGCGAATACGCCCTCACGTGTCGCTGAACGATCGAAGGTGTGAATGCCCTCGGTATCCCATACGCCCGACCAGCGTTCCTCGATGCCGTCCAGGGTCGGTTTGTCGGGGACATTCGCCATGACCCACAAGGCTAGGGCTTGAGCAATAGCCTTCGACGGGTGCTTCACCTCTACGACACCGCCACCCGCGAGGTTCGCGAGCTCGCCATGCGTGAGCCCGGCATGGTGAGCATCTACCTCTGTGGGCCAACTGTCTATGGCCCACCGCATCTCGGCCATGGGCGAGCGACTCTCGTCTATGACATCCTCCGCCGGTACCTGGTCTGGTCGGGCGTGGAGGTACGGCTCGTGTCGAACATCACCGATATCGACGACAAGATCATCGATCGGGCGAACCGTGAGGGACGCGATTGGACCGATATCACTCACCGTTGCGAGGACGTGTGGTTCAAGGCCATGGCAGGAATCGATGTTGAGCGGCCCACCGACGTGCCACATGCGACCGAGTATGTGGTCGAGATGGTTGAGATGATCGCCACGCTGGTCGAGTCTGGTTCTGCGTATCCGACTAGCGATGGGGTGTACCTCTCGGTGGAGTCGGTGCCGGGCTATGGGCTACTCGCCTACCAGTCGCTTGACGACATGATGGCTGGTGGCGGCGACCGAGAGGTGCTCGGTGCCGGCGAGAAACGCCACCCGGCTGACTTCGCATTGTGGAAGTTCTCCAAGCCCGGTGAGCCGGCATGGCAATCGCCGTGGGGCGAAGGCCGCCCTGGTTGGCATTCGGAATGTGTGGTGATGAGCCTTGGGTTATTGGGCGATGGGTTCGATCTGCACTGTGGCGGTCAGGATCTCCGGTTCCCACATCACGAGAATGAACGCGCACAGGCGGTGGCGTTAGGACGCGAGTTCGCTCGGCATTGGATGCATAACGGGTTCGTGGTCGATGCTGAGGGCGAGAAGATGTCGAAGTCGCTGGGCAATGTGTCGAATCTGCTCGATCTGATTGAGGTCTACGACCCGCGCGCCTATCGCATGGTGTTGTTGCAATCCCACTACCGGTCGCCGGTCGGGATCTCTGGTGATGGCCTTGAAGCTGCCGGTCGCTCGCTCGCTGGTTTGGATTCGTTCGCGGCGCGCACAGCTGGGCTGCCCGATACCGAACCTGATGCGGGGGTGATCGCCGAGTTCCGAGTGGCGATGGATGACGATCTCGATACGCCGAAGGCGACGGCGTTGTTGTTCGACACGGTTCGACGGGCGAACACGGCTATTGATGCGGGTGATGCGGCGATGGCTGCCGCTCTGGCTTCAGCCGTTCGGGAGATCTGTTTGGCGGTGGGCCTGCGACTAGACGCACCGGCTGAGGTTCCAACCGAGGTCATGGATCGGGCAGCTGAACTTGATGCGGCTCGCGCGGCGAAGGATTTTGCCACGGCGGACGCGATTCGAGCCGAGTTGCAGGCTGACGGCTGGACGGTGGAGACAACTCGTGACGGAACAACCGTCAGACGCTGAAATCTCTCGGGCGGTGACGCCCATGGGATACCAGCCTGGACTCGATGGGTTACGGGCCATCTCGGTGATCGCCGTGATCCTGTATCACGCTGGATTCAGATGGATGCCCGGCGGATTCTTGGGTGTCGAGGTGTTCTTTGTGGTCTCGGGGTATCTGATCACGAGCTTGCTGCTCGATGAGCGTGAGTCGTCGGGGTCGGTGTCACTTCGTGCGTTCTGGGTGCGTCGGGCACGGCGTTTGTTCCCGGCGTTGGCGGTGGTGCTGGTGGCGGTGACCGTGTGGTCGTTGCTCGCCGGTTCGGCTGAGCAGGCCGCCCAGGTGAAACGTGATTTGCCGTGGGCGGTCGGGTATCTCGCCAATTGGGGTCAGATTGTTGGCGATGTTCCGTATTTCGCATCGGTTGATCCGCCGTTGTTGCGGCACTTGTGGAGTTTGGCGGTGGAGGAGCAGTGGTATGTGCTCTGGCCATTCGCCTTCATTGGGTTGATGTGTCTTCGCCGTCGGCGGGTGCAGGTGTCGGTGATGGCTGTAGCGATTGTCGGGTCGTGGCTGTTGATGTGGGGCTCACACCGGGGTGCGCCAGCGCCGTTCCTCGGGTGGGATCCGACGAACTTCGCGTACCTGTCGACCCCGACTCGGGCGGCCGGGTTGTTGCTCGGTGCCACGGCTGCCTTTGTGTGGCGACCGTGGCGCGATTCGCATGCGCTCGAGCGTTCGTCTCGTCCGTTAGACCTGGCATCGGGGCTTGCGGTCGGGGTGCTCATCGCTGCGTTCATTGGGGCGCATCTCACCGAGGGCTACATGTATCCGTGGGTGATGGGTCTGACCTCGGTCGCGTCGCTCGTCGCGATTGCTGTTGTGGTGCATCCGGCTGCTGTTGGTGCTCGTTCATTGTTCGGCGCGTCGTGGCTCAGGGCGATTGGCCGGCGTTCCTATGGCCTGTATCTCTGGCACTGGCCGATTTTCGTGATCGTCGGTGCAACTGGTGGCTCTTGGGGGCGGTTCCTGTTGGGGGTGCTCATCACGTTGGTGCTCGCTGAGTCTGCGTATCGGTGGATCGAGACACCTGTTCGGCGTGGCGCTCTCAGACGGTGGTGGTCTTCTCGGGCGGGCCAACGCATTCGATGGATGCCGGTCGCGGGATCGGTATCAGTGGTTGCGGTGTTGGCCGTTGCGGTTGTCTCGGTGGAGGACTTCGACATTGCGGTTGGTGGTGGCGAGGTCGAGTTCGCTCTTGACTCCAGTGCCTTGTTGGGCACAACCTCGACGACGACCATGACGACCGAGGTGTCGACGTCGGCGCCAGGCGAGGTGTCGGTGCCGACGACCTCGGTGTCGTCTACGCCGACTACGAGCACGTCGAGCACCACCACCACGCTTCCGGTGCTGCCCCGTTCGGTTGCCCTTGTCGGTGATTCGACAGCTCTCTCATTCGGCGTGAATCTTCCTGCAGGGATCGATGAGACCTTCGAGTTCACTGCTGAAGGAACGATGAATGGCTGCTCGATTTGGGACGCCGGATCGATCGTCTCATCGATCGGAGCGCGGCGGCCCTTCGCTGGATGTGCCGGTTGGCAGGAACGCTGGGCTACTTCTGCGGATGGTTGGGACGTGGCCTTGGTGATCATCGGGGCCTGGGACGTGTACGACATGGTCAATATCGATGGTGCAGATTTGGAGCCCGAGGTGGTCACGCCGTTTGGATCTGCCGACTGGGACCAACACTTCGTCGCGAATCTCGAGAGTGGGGTGTCGGCCCTCCGAGAGGTGGGGGCGGAGGTGGCGCTCCTCAAGGTGGCGTGTATGCGACCTCAAGAAGTGCCCGGTCAGGGCTTTCCGCCCACCCCCGAGCGTGGCGACGACGACAGGGTGGCGCACGTCAATGGTTTGATGGCATCACTTGCCGATTCAGATCCCCATGTTCATCTCCTCGATGGCCCAGCGGAGTGGTGTGCGGACGAGGAGATCTCGAACGACCTCGGGTATCGGTGGGATGGTGTGCATGTCTATACACCGGGGGCGAACCTGATTCTTGAGAGCATCGCGGCAGACCTGTTGCGGATCCCGGTAGTGCAGGACTGATTACCCACCGGTAACTTGGCCCTATGGCCGAGTTCTCACTTGCTCTCAACGACGACCAACAGCAGATCCGCGACTGGACCCATGGCTTCGCCGAAGACGTGATGCGTCCGGCAGCCCACGAATGGGACGAGCGCGAAGAGTTCCCGTTCCCCATCGTGGAAGAGGCTGTGAAGATTGGTCTTTATGGCTGGGAGTTCCTGATGAACGCCATGCAGGACCCAACCGGGTTGACCTTGCCGATCGCCGTTGAGGAGTTGTTCTGGGGCGATGCCGGGCTGGGTATGGCGATCATGGGTTCGGGCCTTGCTGCTGCTGGTATTGCCGGTAACGGCACCTCTGAGCAGGTGATGGAGTGGGTGCCTCAGTGCTATGGGGATGCGAACAAGGTGCAGCTCGGTGCGTTCTGTGTGAGCGAGCCCGATGCGGGCAGTGATGTGTCGAACCTGCGGACTCGTGCCGTGTATGACGAGGCGAGTGACGAGTGGGTGCTGAACGGCACGAAGGCCTGGATCACCAACGGTGGGATCGCTGATATCCATGTGGTGGTCGCGGCGGTTGACCCTGATCTGCGTGGCCGTGGTCAGGCCTCGTTCGTGATCCCGCCGAACACGAAGGGTCTCAGCCAGGGTCAGAAGTACATGAAGCACGGCATCCGGGCGTCGCATACGGCCGAGGTCGTGCTTGATGATGTTCGAGTTCCTGGGTCGTGTCTGCTTGGTGGCAAGGAGAAGCTCGATGCCAAGTTGGCCCGTGCTCGTGAGGTGGGCACATCGGGTGCACCCCAGCCGGCGATGAAGACGTTTGAGGCGACCCGTCCGACGGTGGGTGCCCAAGCGTTGGGTATTGCTCGTGCGGCGTATGAATATGCGCTCGAGTATGCGAAGGATCGTCAGGCGTTCGGTAAGCCGATCATCATGAATCAGGCGATTGCGTTCAAGTTGGCGAACATGATCACTGAGATTGATGCGAGCCGTCTGTTGATTTGGCGTGCGGCGTGGCTGGCCCGCAACGGTGGGTTCACGAACGCTGAGGGGTCGATGTCGAAGTGGAAGGCCTCAGAGGTTGCGGTGCGCGTGACCGAGGAGGCGATTCAGATTCTCGGTGGGTATGGCTACACGCGTGAGTATCCGGTTGAGCGTTGGCACCGTGATGCCAAGATCCATACCATCTTCGAAGGCACATCGGAGATCCAGCAGTTGGTGATCGGTCGGGCCATCTCGGGCATGCGCATCGAGTAGTTCGATGGATGCGTTCCGGCGGGCGGTTGGCGGCTCGCAGATAGGGGCCTCGTGCGGTAGGGCCTTGCCTATCGATGACCAGCGTTGACTTTCTCGATGTTGCCCCGAAGATCGCCGACGAGTTCTAGCCGATCGCGCTGACCACTCGGTCGCTCGGCACCGCGATCAGTATCGACACAACCTCCTTCTACTGCTACTTCGGATCAACAGATATCCTTTTTGGAACACTCCGACTACGTGCTCGGTCAAGTCGTTGCAGAATGCGCTGACCTCGGCGGGTCTCCAGAGGTGCGTATCCGCCGGATCTTCATGTCGTATCGGGCGGCGTTCTTCCGGCACCCAGACGTTGCCCGGCGCAACGCCCAGATG
>JBDQKN010000064.1:0-9763 GCA_040263235.1 Ilumatobacteraceae bacterium | reverse complement strand
GGTTCCAAGGCCGAATCTCAGACTCGGCGTACGAACTCGAACGAAAGATGAACAGCGGCCAGCGGATCACGGTTGGCGTCAACGCGTTCACGGAAGGCAACGAAGAAGCCCAAATCCCGCTGCTTCGCATCACCAACGAGGATGAGCAACGGCAACGTAAGCGCCTCGAGTCAGTGCGTTCAGAACGCGATGAACGAGCCGTTGCTGCGGTACTTCAGCGGCTTGGAGACGAGGCTGCTGATCCAGAGGTAAACCTCATGCCGACGCTTGTGGACGCCGCCAAGGCATACGCCACATTGGGCGAGATGATGTCGACGATGGGTACCGTATTCGGGCGGCACGTCGAAGTGCCGACGATCTAAGGGGAAACGATGTCTGGGGAACGCATTCTCGTTGCAAAGGTTGGGCTCGACGGCCACGACCGAGGGGTCAAGGTCGTTGCTCGTATTCTGCGCGACGCAGGCTTCGAAGTGATCTACACCGGTCTCTTCCAAACCCCAGAGACCGTAGCGGCAGCTGCGGTCGACGAGGACGCTGACGCCATTGGACTCTCGATGTTGTCGGGAGCACATATGACCCTGGCTCCGCTGGTCGTCGAGGCTGTTCGCGCCCGAGGAGCTGACATCCCGGTCATCGTCGGCGGCACCGTTCCCGACCAAGACCGTGCCGAACTCGCCGCTGCAGGAGTTGCCGCAGTTCTCACACCCGGCGCCACGGCAGAACAGATCATTACTCAGGTACGAGCAGTGCTCGACGCAACCCCAGTGACCTGAGTTCCTTGGCGCTCGATCCCGACGTCGCTGAACTCGTTGCTGCTCTTGCAGCTACGAATGCACCTGCACTATCGGCCGGCAGCATCAACGATGCACGGGCGAACTATTTTGCTGCTCCCCGACCACCATCCGACCCGCTGCCCCACGTTGTCGACATCGCTATTCCGGGTTCGCATGGCCCAATTTCAACAAGGGTCTATGCATCTGTAGATGCTCCGAGTTTGCTCCCGATCGTGATCTTTGCTCACGGTGGCGGCTGGGTACTGTCGAGTGTCGACGGACACGATCATCTCGCCCGACGCCTCGCCCTCTTGACTGGCGCTCTGGTTATTTCGGTCGACTACCGACTGGCTCCAGAACACCCGTTTCCCGCCCCCCACGACGACTGTTGGGAGGTCCTCGAGTTTGTGAGCCGGCACGGCCAGGACTTTGGGGGCGACCCAAGCCGGATGGTCGTTTGCGGTGACTCGGCGGGCGGGAACCTCGCGGCGGGGCTCGCCATTCGGGCGCGTGACCACGGGCTCGACCTCCGAGGACAGGTACTCCTCTATCCATGTATCGATGACCGGCCTGAGGGCTATCAATCGATGATTGACAACGCGACGGGCTATTTCCTTACGGCTGCCGACATGGCATGGTTCTGGAATCACTACCTCGGGGCTGCAGATCGTGCCGATCCTCGGGCCGTGCCAGCACGGTGCGACAATCTTGCTGGCCTTGCGCCAACTCTGCTCGTCACCGCCGAGTACGACCCACTGCGAGATGAAGGAGAAGCCTTCAGTCGGCGACTTCATGATGCCGGAGTTCAGACGTCGTACATCTGCACGCCAGGTGTCGTACACGGATTCTTGGCACGCTGGCACACGATGTCACGAGCGCATGAGATTCTCGGTGTCGCCGCCGAATTCATTCAGTCGACAACCAGATGACAACGGGCGAGTTGCGTCGACGACTCGGCCGCTCAGACGCCGTGGTGGTCGGAATCGGATCAATGGTTGGTGCTGGTGTCTTCGTTGTTTGGGCTCCAGCCGCAGCAGCAGCCGGTCGGTGGATGCTGCTTGGCCTGGTCATCGCTGGAGCCATCGCATTCGCCAATGCAACCTCTTCCGCCCAATTAGCGGCGAGTCACCCCGAAAGCGGCGGAACTTATGTGTATGCCCGTGAACGGCTCTCGCCTTTTTGGGGGCACCTAGCTGGCTGGGGTTTCGTCGTCGGCAAGACAGCAAGTTGTGCCGCAATGGCCTTGTCAGCAGGGGCCTACCTATGGGCCGACCAAGCCACATTGACCGCGACTGTCCTCGTGTTCGGCGTCATCGTCGTCAACCTTGGCGGTCTCGAACGGACCGTGAGAGTCACCGTGTGGCTCCTCACCGTGACCGCCGCAACTCTTGCCACTGTTGCTCTCTCGGCCTTGTTCGCGAACGACTCACCCCGCTCGGTCGAGCTCCAATCCGTGGAAGTCACTCCGTTCGGCGTCCTGCAATCCGCTGGCCTGCTCTTCTTTGCGTTCGCTGGGTATGCGCGCATCGCCACTCTCGGCGAGGAAGTACGAGAGCCTGCCCACACCATCCCATGGGCAATTCCTCGCGCCTTGCTGGCGGTACTGATTCTCTACCTCGCTATTGGTGTGCTGACGGTTTCCGTTATCCCCGTGGGGTCTCTGGCACTCACCACCACCCCACTCGGCGCAGTACTCGAGTCGAGCCGCTGGTCAGGGTTGGGCTGGGTGATCGATATCGGTGCTGCTATCGCCTGTCTCGGAGTGCTCTTGAATCTCATCCCGGGCATCTCCAGAACACTTCTGGCCATGGCACGACGACGTGAAGTTCCCTCAGCGTTGGCCCGTGTACACCTCGAACGGCAACACCCGGTCACTGCGGAGATTGCGGTTGGTGGCGTGGTGCTCATTCTCGTCAACACCCTGACCATCCGCTCATCGATCGCGGTGTCTGGTGTGGCGGTCTTGACCTATTACGCCATCACTAACGCTGCTGCCCTCAGGTTGGACCTTGATGAGCGACGCTGGTCCGTCTGGATCGCCCGACTCGGCCTCGTTGGCTGCCTTCTGCTCGTCGTCAGCCTCCCAGGTGAGGCCCTCGTCGGCGGCGGGCTGGTGATGGCATCGGGAATCGGTTACCGAATCATGATGCTCAGGTGCGGATCCTCCTAGGGTTCGACAACACCAAAACCGACTCGAATGAATCAAGGTGTCCAAAGATCAACTCCACGGCTGAGACTGCGCCTTCGATGGTCACCCCATCGGCCTCGATGACTCCACGTGCATCAAGATCGCTTGCGGCCAGGGCGACGAGCGAGGCGTAGGGCATGGTCAGCACCGCATCCGCCTCCCCATGGTGACCAGGGAGGGACGACAACGCCCGGTTGGACAACTCAACGGTCCGCTGCCGTTGATCTGCGCGATCGGGAACCTCAAGATGCACCACAGCCCTCTGGCGGGAGACCTCATCGTCAAGGAGACGAATCGCGAGCGTGTCGAGAAGTTGTCCAACGGTCATTGCGTCGAGGAATCCACGACGCATTGCGTTGTGCCGGGGCGGTGGCCCGTACCGCAATTCGCGGGCACCCGTGAGATAAGCGTTCCTGAACGTCGCCGATTCGCTCTGAAATCCGAGTTGTTCGAAGCTGTCAGCCTGAAGGTCCCTGGCCTCCTGATTCGAGGGGTCAACAAAAATCAAGTGATTGACCAATTCGACCACCCACCGGTAGTCGCCACCATCGAAAGCTGCACGGGCAGCAGTCAGCAGACCTGCCGGACCCCCGGCTAGGTCGAGGTACCGCTGACCGATCTCAGAGGGCGGCAGCCGGTGGAGATTTGCTGGATTCCCGTCATACCACGACAGATAACGCTGATAGACGGCCTTCACGTTGTGGGCAAGATGCCCGTAGTAACCCGTCGTATGGCCCTGCTCGGAAAACTCTGGGGGAAGGGTTAACGATTCGGCAATTTCGAGCGGGGTCCATCCGTGGTTGGCCAGCCGCATGGTTTGGTCATGTATCCAGCGATACATATCGCGTTGCCGCCGGAGGTAGTCAACGATGTCGTTGCTTCCCCATCGTGGCCAGTGATGTGAGGCGAAAAAGATCTCGGTCTCGGCACCGAAGAGGGTGATCGCCTCGTCGATGTAGCGACTCCAGGCAAGAGCATCTCGAACCTGCGCCCCTCGGATCGGCACGAGATTGTGCATGGTGTGGGTGCAGTTTTCGGCCATGCACAGCCACCCACGTCCGGGGAAGAAGAAGTTCATTTCGGCCGGGGCTTCAGCCTCGGGTGTCAGCTGAAAGATGATGTCGACACCGTCGACCGTCAGACGCTGACCAGTCTCAACAATGTCCTCAGTTGGGGCCAGAAGCCCGGGAGCAGCGAGTGCGATTCCCTTCCCTAGGCCACAGTCAACGTGGCTGTCAGGACCGGGCGGCAACAGAATTCCGAACTGGTAGAGCGCGCGCCGCCCCATAGCGAAACCGGCGATGACGTTCTCACTGATCGCCTCATGGAGGAACCCGACCGGCGCGATGATCCTGCACCTACCATTCGCTACGTCCTCGGCAGAGGTGACGCCTAGGACTCCACCGAAGTGATCTGCGTGACTATGGGTGTAGATCACTGCGACTACCGGGCGTTCACCCAAATGGCTGTTCGCAAGATCGAGTGCGGCACGCGCCGCTGGTTCAACGGTCAATGGGTCGATCACAATCCAGCCCGAATCGCCCGCTATGAACGTGATATTCGAGATGTCATAGCCCCGCACTTGCCAAATGCCTTCAGCCACCTCGAACAGTCCATGGGCAGCGTTCAACTGCGCCTGGCGCCACAAGCTCGGGTGAACCGTGTCAGGGTTCTCCCCGTCGTCGATGAAGTCGTAACGTGAGGCGTCCCAGACCGGCCCGAAAGGACCCTCGATCACCCCGGTCGGGTGGGTTGCAATAAGGCCGCGACGAGCACGGTCGAAGTCAGCAGGGTCAAGATCTGGAACCTCTGCCCGTGTCACGGCGCGAGTATGCGAGGTTGCTGGCTTTGTTGTCATGACTCTCCTTCAAGAGTTGCTGCAAGTCGGGCCTTTTGAACTTTGCCCAACGCATTTCGAGGCAATTCATCCACAACGTGAACTACTCGTGGCCGCTTGTGTATCGAAAGGTGTTGGGCAACGTGATCGATGACCACCTCAGGATCGATCTGTGCTCCGACAGTTGGCACGATGGCTGCCACGATCCGCTGGCCGAGGTCAGCATCAGCAACGCCGACGACTGCAACCTCTGCCACCCCGGGAACGGCCATGATCGAGGTCTCGACCTCTCCGGCACCGACCTTGTAGCCACCGGTCTTGATGATGTCGACGCTGGTTCGACCGGCAATACGGTGCATACCGTCGGGCCCGATGACGGCAGAGTCCCCGGTGACGAACCATCCGTCCTCGGTGGTTGAGGCTGCCGTTGCATCTGGCCGCCGCAGATACCCCGCCCCCACTGTCGGACCGCGTACCTCGAGTGTGCCGATCGTCTCGCCATCATGGGGTGCCAGACTTCCATCGTCGGAGCGAATCCGAGTCTCTACCCCGCTGATGGGATGGCCTACGTGACCGGGCCGACGTTCACCGTCGATACGGGTCGAAAGGGTGATCATCGTCTCTGTCATACCGTAACGCTCAAGCGGTTCGAGCCCGGTCAGCGCCCGCAGACCGTCGAAGACGGGTACGGGCAGAGCCGCGCTCCCCGACACAATCGCTCTGGCACTGCTCAGGCCCCGTGCAACTGTCGGGTCGTTGACAACTCTCGACCACACGGTCGGCACCGCAAAATACAGACTCCCTGCCGCCTTCGCGTACGCGGCGGGGGTCGGCCGGACGGTATGGGTCAATCGGGAACCCTGCCTCAGAGCGCCAAGAACACCGAGGACCAAGCCGTGCACGTGAAACAGTGGCAGACCGTGCACGAGGTGGTCCTCCGCAGTCCACTGCCACGCGTCGGCCAACCCATCAAGGCACGCCGCAATAGAGGGCTCAGGTAGGAGCACTCCTTTCGGCGGGCCGGTCGTTCCTGAGGTGTACATGACCAGAGCAGCGCCGGCAAGATCCTCGCTGGTGCTACCAGCCGGGATGGAACCGCCTCCGGTGAGGGGAACCGACGGGATAGGAAGGTCCTCCCACCGATGCAGCCCAAGAACAACATCAGCTTGGCTGTCGCTCAGGATGTGCCGTCGCTCATCCGATCCGGCATCGTGTGCAATCGGTACCACTGCAACTCCAGCACGGATCCCCGCAACGACAGCTACCACCGTGTCAATGGTGGGTGCAGCGCACACCGCCACGGCTCGCGCTCCAACAACTGCAGCTCCTGCTCGATCAGCCCGAGCGAGCAGATCTTCCCAGGAGACCGAATCCTCGCCCACCGTCAGCGCCGTCGGGCCGTCGGCCGATGTGCCTGCGTGTCGGAGGAGACCGTCAAGGAGCGTCACCTGTGCAGTCTGCCATCCGGCCTCTCTTCTCAAGACTGTTCGGGCATGAGGTGCTTGCATACATAAGGACTTCTTTATATTCTTGTGCAATGCCATACCGGACCCTCACGCTTGATCGCTCAGTCGACGTCCTGCGTGCCATCGGTGAACCAACTCGAGCACGAATCGTGCACGTCCTTCGACATGGGGAATGCTCGGTCACCGACCTGTGCGACGTACTCGGCCAATCCCAACCTCGAATCTCCCGACATCTGCGACTTCTCCTCGACGCAGATGTCTGCACTCGGCACCGAGAAGGGAACTATGCGTTCTTCTCTCTTCGAAGCGCTGCGAACGACATCGACTCAGTCCTTGACGCTCTTACCAGCAGCCTCGACCCTGCTGACCCCGTTCTCGCTGCAGATCTGTCGCGACTCAAAGCCGTTCGCGAACGACGCTCCGAAGCAGCCCATCGCCACTTCGCCGAACTGGCCCAACGATGGGATCGAGAGCGTTCGCTGCTCACCCCCGACGCCATGGTCGAAGCTGAGATCAACGACCTCCTCACCGACTCAGGAGCCAGCACCGAACTCGGCAATGTCATCGATGTCGGAACCGGCACAGGCCGAATGATCGAGCTGCTCGCGTCGGCTGCTGACCGAATTGTCGGACTTGACGCCAATCCCGCCATGCTTCGCGTGGCCCGCGCCAACCTCGACCGGGCCAGCATCCACCACGCCGAACTTCGGCAGTCAGACATTTTCGCCACCCCACCATTTGGCGACGGCTTTGATCTTGCGGTCATCCATCAGGTTCTGCACTTCCTCGATGACCCCCACCGTGCCATCGCCGCCACAGCCGAGCTTCTGACCAGCACCGGCCGAATCCTGATTGTCGATCTACCACGACATGCAGTTGAAACGATGAGAACAGAACACGCGCACCGACGTCTCGGATTCACCACCGATCAGATCGAGGGCTGGTTTCACTCCTGCGGGCTCGATCCAATCGACCATCGCCTCGTTCGGTCGATGAACCCCGATACCGGAACAATCGGCGTTGGGCTCTGGCTCGCTCGGAAGGTTGCGCCATGACCCTGAGCCCATCGCTCTCCTATGAGGTCTTCCCCCCTCGCACCCCACAAGGGGAACGTGCCTTGGCCTCGACTATCGAGAAGCTCAATTCGATTGAGCCGGTGATGGTTTCAGTCACCTATGGGGCTGGCGGAGCAGACAAAGAACGGTCGTTTGCCGCTGTTGACTTGGCGGCGCGATACGCCGAGTGTCCCGTCGCAGCACACTTGACATGCGTGGGCGTGCCGCGAGTGGCGGTCGACGAAGTAGTCGACAGATACCTTGAGCTCGGGGTGCGGCACATCGTGGCGCTTCGTGGCGATCCACCAGAGGGAATCGACGCCGTGTACCGCTCTCATCCCGACGGATTCGACAGCACCGCCCAACTCGTCAAGGCAATACGCGACAGAGCCTCCGCGGCTGGCGTGGAGGTCATGATCTCGGTGTCGGCTTACCCCGAGGTTCATCCGCAGTCACCCCACCTCGCTCACGACCTCGATGTGCTTGAAGCAAAAGTTGCCGCCGGTGCCAACCGGGCGATGACCCAGATGTTCTTTCGCACTGAGGCGATGCGTACGTATCTCGCCGCCCTCCGAGATCGCAACATCTCTACACCTGTCATCCCGGGGATCATGCCGGTCCACGACCTCGCTCGAGTCACCACATTCGCAGAACGATGCGGGGCCACCATTCCCGACGAACTGATATCTCATTTTGCTGGCACTCAGGACTCGCATGAAGCCGCCGTCTCGTGGGCCTCACAGCAGATTGTCGAATTGCATGCTGCCGGCATTGACGAATTCCACCTCTACACCCTCAACAAACCAGATCTCGTGATCGATATCGCTAACCGCCTCAAGGAGATCTCATGACCGGTCGCCCCGCGCTTCTCCTCGACGCCGCTTCCGAACGGATCCTGATCCTTGACGGAGCCATGGGAACCGAGATCCAAACCCTCGGCTTGACAGAGCTCGACTTCCGCACCGACCAGTTTGAAAATCATGAGCGAGACCTCCTCGGGAACAACGACGTCCTCTCGTTGACTCGACCCGACGCGATTCTCGACATTCACCGTCGTTTCCTTGCCGCCGGTGCCGACATCATCTGCACCAATACGTTCAGCTCAAACCGAATCGCCCAAGCCGAGTACGACATGGCTGGACAGGTCACCCGCCTCAACATGGAGTCGGCCCGCCTGGCTCGCATGGCCGCCAATGAGTTCACAAACAGCGATGGCCGCCCACGATTCGTGGCCGGATCGATCGGCCCCACCAACCAGACACTCTCGATGTCACCGCGAGTTGAAGACCCCGGCTACCGCGCCCTCGACTTCGAGGATCTGACAGAGGCGTACCAAGAACAGATCGAGGCTCTGGTCGACGGCGGCGTGGACCTGCTCCTCATCGAGACCATCTTCGACACGCTCAACGCGAAGGCTGCAATCGTTGCCGCTCGCCGACTGGCCCGGGCCACCGGCGCTACCACACCAATCATGCTCTCGGGGACGATCACCGACCGTTCAGGCCGCACACTTTCCGGGCAGACCGTTGACGCGTTCTGGACCTCCATACGGCATGCAACGCCGATATCGGTAGGGCTGAACTGTGCACTCGGAGCCGACGAGATGCGACCCCATGTTCAGACGATGTCGGAGGTCGCCGACACTCTCGTCTGTGTCTATCCGAATGCCGGGTTGCCGAATGCCCTCGGCTGCTACGACGAGACTCCAGAGCACACCGCCGGCATCCTTGCGGAGTTTGCACGCGAAGGGTGGGTGAACATCGTCGGGGGCTGTTGCGGAACCACCCCCGCCCACATTGAGGCAATAGCGGCTGCACTCTCAGGAATTCCACCGCGCGTGATCCCATCCCGGCCTGAGCGCCTCGAATTGGCAGGCCTCGAAACACTGGTTCTTACCGACGACATCCCCTTTGTGAACATCGGAGAACGAACCAACGTCTTCGGATCCAGACGATTTCTGCGACTGATCAAGGAGGGCCGTCATGATGAGGCCCTCGAAATCGCTCGTTCCCAAGTGGAAGCAGGGGCCCAAGCGATTGACATCAATATGGACGAGGGTCTCCTCGATGCCCGCACAGAGATGGTCAGGTTCCTCCGCCTTGTTGCCACCGAGCCCGATATCGCACGGGTTCCAATCGTGGTCGACTCCTCACGTTTTGAAGTGATCGAGGCCGGCCTCGGCTGCGTACAAGGACGTGCCGTGGTCAACTCGATCTCGTTGAAGGCCGGCGAGGCAGAGTTCATCGAGCACGCCACAATCTGTCGAGATCACGGCGCTGCTGTGATCGTGATGGCCTTCGACGAGCAGGGGCAAGCCGACACCCTCGAACGAAGAATTGACATCTGTAGCCGGGCGCACCACATCCTCGACAGATTGTGGCGTGCTCGATGAACTCTGCCTCGCCGGCCTTCAACGAGATCGAGTTGACCACGGCACGTCCTTG